>NZ_CEYOSI010000079.1:0-14777 GCF_982879505.1 Candidatus Desulfolinea nitratireducens | reverse complement strand
TTATTATGAGTATTCGTATCCAAATTACTGAGGAGAAAATAATGTCAGGAAATTTAGAGTTACAAATAAAGTCTGCCGAAGAAGAATGGCTTAACCTTTGGAAAAACGGACCTACTCGTTTGCGCTGGAATAAAATCCCCTTGCAAGTTGGCGACATGGCTCCTGATTTTGAATTACAAGATTCAACGGGAGCCACAGCGCATTTGCACGATTTCTGGAACAACAAACCAGCATTGCTTTTGTTCTGGCGGCACTATGGGTGCAGTTGTGGGATGGATCGCGCCAAACGCTTACTAAATGAATACTCCGACTATATTAAGTTAGGCGCAAATGTGCTTGTCATTGGACAAGGCGAACCCGAACGCGCCGCCGCTTATATCCAAAAACATAACCTGCCATGCTCAGTGCTATGTGACCCAACCTACAAAGTGTATCAAGCCTATGACCTACTTGAAGGCAAACCATCCCAAATTGTTTTCGACGCTCCCGATGAATTCTTGCAAAACGACATGAACGCTGGAGTAAATTTGCAAAAGTCCCGACACGGCACAGAACGCGCAACAGTGGATAGCCCTTGGCAATTGCCAGGAGAATTTGTAGTGGATAAAACAGGAATAATTCGTCTTGCTTACCGTTATCAGTATTGCGAAGATTGGCCGAATCCATTGGTGTTAGTCGGAGCGATCAAGGAAGCCATTTGGGAAAACCAATAACGATAACTCCTGTCAGATTCAAAATGCCAGTGAGTAAGGAGAAAAAATGTCTGTCCCCATAGTCTTTATCACAACCTTTCAGATCGAGAACGGCGCCATCGAGAAGTTCAAAGAGGCGGTTCGAAAGTCAATAGATTTCCTTGAGACCAACGGTCCTCAGCTGATGGCAGAGGTCTGCATCGCTGAGAGTGAGATGCGTGCACACGGAATCCAGATTCACCGAGACTCAGAATCAATCCTGACTCATTGGCAACTCGCCGACCCATACATGCGCGATGTGATGCAATACACCACAACCACGCGTGTCGATATCTACGGCCAGCCAAGCGAGGCTGTCATGGAAGGGATGCGACGACTCTCATCCCAGGGGGCTGTCATTTCCGTAACGCCTCGATTCGTCGGCTTTAGCCGGCTTCCGGGCATTGAGTAATCTCACTAAGATCGCATCCAAATTATCCAGGGCTTAATCGCCCAGACAAGGCAAACGACATGACTACACACGTAGACACTATCATCATCGGCGGCGGCCAGGGCGGGCTCTCCACCAGCTACTACTTGAAACAGCGGGGCCGCGAACACATAATCCTGGAGCAGGCAGACCGAGCCGCAAAGGCTTGGCGGGAGCGATGGGACTCATTCACGCTGATCACACCAAACTGGATGATCCGACTCCCTGGAGCAGAGTACCAGGGCGATAATCCAGACGGCTTTACGAGCAGAGACGATATCATCGCCTACTTTGGAGACTACATCAAGCGATTTGACTTGCCGATTCGATACGGATGCCGGGTGACATCGGTCGAACCTATCAAACTCGGATACCTGGTGACCACTGAGAAGCAAAAATTCGAAGCAGCCAATGTGGTTATTGCCACTGGCATGTTCCAACAGCCGAAAATCCCCGCGTTCAGCGCCAACCTGTCAGCGGAGATCCACCAGTTTCATTCCAGCGAATACCGAAATCCGAAAGCGCTGCCTGATGGCGCGGCGCTTGTCGTCGGGTCGGCGCAATCCGGCTGCCAGATTGCCGAAGAACTCTATCAGACGGGACGCAAGGTTTACCTGTCTGTGGGCAGTGCCCCTCGTCTCCCGCGCCGCTATCGGGGCAAAGACATCACGCGGTGGTTGCATGAGTTGGGCTTCAATAACCGGACGGTAGAGAACCTTCCAACGCCGAAAGCCAAGTTCGCGGGGAGCGCGCATGGCACAGGAAAAGATGGAGGTCACACGATCAACCTGCATCAATTTGCGAGGGATGGCGTGGTCTTGCTAGGTCACATTCATAGCGCTAAAGGGACTCGGATCGTTCTAGCCCCGGATCTGAAAGAGAGTCTTGCCAAAGCCGACAAGTTCGAAGCCGATCTTGTGAAACAGATTGATGAATACGTCGAGAGGAAAGAGTTGGATGCGCCCACTGAAACCCTTCCCAATTTGAGGGATGGCTATGAGGCAAAAGAGATTCTTGAGTTGGATCTCAAGTCCGCCGGCATCACAACAGTGATTTGGGCAACGAGCTACAAGTTTGACTTTGGTCTGGTAAAGCTTCCCGTCTTCGACGAAGATGGATATCCGGTGCAGAAGCGCGGCGTCACCGAGTTTCCGGGGCTTTATTTCGTTGGACTCCCTTTCCTGCACACGGTTAAATCCGGACTGCTCGTTGGGGTCGGCGACGACGCGGCGCATATTGCTTCGGCGATCACGGCGAAGGATCAGTAGCGGCTGGGCAGAGGTATGAAATCCTCAGCGGGTTATGCACCGCCGATCAACTCCGCACATGTAGCGACATCTGGCATTACATTCAGACCAACGGGCACGGGCTAACACCGCGTGCACCTGACCCTTCGACAAGGCTCAGGGCAGGCAGTGTGGGAGTCTGCGGCATTTTCAAGCATTTTTCCCTGGCCTGTCGGCCAGGACAGGCTGGCTTCGAGTTTTTCCTGCTTCCAAACATTGTCCACGTCCACCCACCAGCAAACCTGTGTCCTGAAGGGGTATACACCGCAGAGAGCATGCGGGGCGTACGCAAACCGTTGGGGGGTTTTTCAAAATAATTAGAGATCACAAAGCATGTCAAAATCAAATGTGAAAGCTAAACCAGGCGCGAAAACCAATTGGTCGGCTGGAATTATCATTGGGTTGGGTATTTCCATTTTATTGATCGGTTCAGGAATTGTAAAAATGTTAGTTTCGGAGTCTCACGGTGTTGTTGATGTAACGACCGGGCGAACTGTATTTTTATTTGGGCTATATTTGGCACTACCCTGGGGTTTGCTAAGCCTTATTGCAGGAATCAAGGCCAAGGTGAAAAAGATGGTCGCTATCACAGGAATCATTTTTGGGGTAGTTAGCATTCTATTTGGGCTCATTTCGTGGATATGGTTCTTTATGGTTTCTCCGTTTGCATCAGCTTTTTCATAGTGGGAAGGTATTTGTAGGCAACATTGGACGGAGCACAGACCCAGGTGGAGCAAAGTTTCACCCTGAACAGCCAACAAGAGCAAGAAATGGGGGAGGCGAAAGAGGCAACCAAAGAGCGCGATGCCGCGATAGAGGCGGTCTCTGCATGGTTAAGCGATTTCAAGACAGTTGCCCGGATCGCTGTGGAGGATAAGCCGCAGTTCCTGCAGGCGTTGTATATTAGCGTTGGTTCTTAGCTTATAAAAAGACTTCCGAAGTTTTGAAAACTTCGGAAGTCTTTACGTTTATTATGCCATCATCAGCAGCGGGGTCTCAATATATTTTGCCAGCGCCTGCATGAATTGGGCTGCCTCGGCCCCATCACTGATCCGGTGGTCAACCGAGATGGTCGCTTTCATTCGCCAGCCAGCCTTGATCTCGCCCTCTTCCACGACGGGGACTTCCATAGCAGAACCAAGCGCCAGGATGGCTGCTTCGGGCGGATTGATGATGGCGATGAAATGTTCGACTTCAAACATCCCGAGATTGCTGATCGAGAAGGTCGAGCCTTCGATATCATCCGGTCTGATCTTGCCAGCCCGCACCTGCGAAGCCATCGTTTTGACTTCCAGCGAGATCTGGCGCAGGGATTTTTGATCCGCATTTTTGCAGACCACGGTCAACAGGCCACCTTCGACGGCGACCGCGTTTCCAACATTGATCGCGCCGTGGTGGGTGACAGAATTACCAACCAGGGAAGCATTCAAATTGGGGAATTCCCGTAAAGTCAACGCGACAGCCTTGACTACAAAATCGTTCACCGAGAGCTTCTCTCCCTCTGGCAAAACGCTGTTGATCTCTGATCGCATGGCCAAAATGGCTTCCATTTTATAATCATGGGTCACAAAGAATTGGGGAACTTCCTGGTTGACTTCCACGAGACGACGTCCGATAGCCTGACGTAATCTTGTCAGCGGGACATTCTTATCTTCGCGGGAAACTGCCATAAAGGCGGGAGCTGACAGGGACACACTCGCCTGTCCACTTGCTGCCGCTGCCTCAACATCACGCCGGACGATTCGTCCCCCGGGGCCAGTGCCGGCGATCTGACTCAAATTCACATTTTTATCACGGGCAACTTTTTTTGCGAGCGGCGAAGCTTTGACGAGATCAGGTTGAAGATCAGGGGTTGCTGCTTCAACGGGGGCAGGGCTGGGCGTCGCTTGAACCGAGGGAACTTCCACTTCAGCATCTACTGAGGTTTCGCTTTCCCCGGCAACTGGAAGATCCACCTCTTCCCCAGGCTCTCCGATGATCAGGATCGGGGCCGTCACCGGAACGATGTCGCCTTCATTGACAAGCAACTTCAGGATCGTTCCGTCGGCCGTTGCCTCGATCTCGACAGTAACCTTATCCGTTTCGATATCAGCCAACACATCCCCTTTGGAGACTGTATCGCCCTCAGCCTTGGCCCATTGAATAAGCGTGCCCTCAGCCATGTCGAAACCCAATTTGGGCATATTCATGATTTCAGCCATTATTTCATCACTTCCTTCACCGCAGCCACAATATCCGTCACTTGCGGAAGGGCCGATTGCTCCAAGGTTCGGTTATAGGGGAGCGGGACTTCTTTTTGGGCAACTCGTAAAATAGGGGCATCGACATAATCAAAGGCATCTGTGTAAATTCGGGTGGCAATTTCGGCACCAATGCCGTAGGATTTCCAGCCCTCTTCAACGATCACGGCCCGATTGGTTTTCTTGAAGGACTCCAGAACAGGTCCCATATCGAGGGGTCGCAGGCTACGCAGGTCGACAATTTCAACCTGGATACCTTCTTTTGCCAGTTGGTCGGCAGCTTGCATCGATAGCTCCAATCCCTTGGCATAGGTGACGATGGTCGCATCGTTACCTGGGCGCTGGATCTTGGAAACACCGATCGGAATGGTATATTCACCCTCAGGCACCTCTCCACGGATCTGGTACATGGTCGCATTCTCGATAAACATGATCGGATCATCAGAACGGATGGCGCTCTTGAGCAGGCCTTTGGCGTCCTCCGGCGTACCGGGGCTGACCACCTTCAGTCCCGGGAAATGAGCGAAGATCACATCCGGAGTTTGGGAGTGCGTGGCGCCAAGCTGGCGTCCACCCCCGCCGACAGCCCGGATCACCATCGGGACTTTGAATTGCCCTCCAAACATATAATGCAATTTGGGGGCCTGATTGACAATATAATCCATTGCCGAAAAGGCAAAATTTATCGTCATCAGCTCGGCAATCGGGCGCTGCCCCACCATGGCTGCGCCTATCGCGCCACCAATAATGGCGTTTTCAGCGATGGGCGTATCCTTGACACGTTCAGGGCCGTATTTATCATAAAACCCTTTTGTTACTGCGTATGTGCCGCCCCAAACACCCACCTCTTCGCCCATGATAAAGACAGACGGATCACGGTCCATTTCTTCCATCAGGGCCTGGGAAATTGCTTCCCGCATTGTAATTTTAGCCATAATATCCCTTACTCCACGTAAACATTCTCCCAGAGCGCTTCAGGTGCCGGCTCCGGGCTTGCTTCTGCAAATTCAATTGCCTTCTGTACTTCAACATCGACTTCAGCATCGATTTCATCAAGCTTCTTCGCGGTGGTGGTCTTTTTGGCAAGCAATTGCTTGCGGAAGGTTCTGATCGGTTCATTTTCCTTCCGTTTCAGGACCTCATCCTGTGTGCGGTATCGTTCCGGATCCCCCATTGAGTGGCCGCGGAGACGGTATGTTTCAACCTCCAGTAAATATGGCTCACTATTCGTGCGAACATAATCGATCGCCTCTTTGGCCGCATCGTGGACTTTCAAAACATCCCTGCCATTTACTCTACCATTCTTCATTCGATATCCTTCAGCCTTTTGGCGAATATCGGAAACGGCTGAAGCGCGATTTACAGCAGTACCCATCCCATACTCGTTATTCTCACAAACCCATAATACGCGCAAGCCCCAGATTTTCGAGAGATTCAGTGCCTCGTGGAAGTAGCCAATATTGGTCGCCCCCTCACCAAACATACAAATGGTGACATTGTCATTTCCTGCATATTGATCACCAAGCGCCATCCCGGAGGCAATCGGTAAATGTCCGCCTACGATGGCATGCCCGCCCCACATATTCTTGTCCGGGTCGGCCATATGCATTGAACCGCCTTTTCCCTTCGACATGCCGGTCGCTTTACCAAGCAGTTCTGCCATGACTTCATTCGCCGAAATACCGCAATTGAGGGCCACGCCATGATCCCTATAGGCTGTTATCACACGATCCCTGGGCTCCCGCGCCGCGACTATTCCCGTTGAAACGGCTTCCTGACCGATGTAAAGGTGCATAAAACCACCGATCTTGCCAGCCTGGTACAGTTCCGCGCCGCGTTTTTCCAGACGGCGGATCAATACCATCTCCCTATACATTTGGAGTTTTTTTTCTTTATTCATAATTTCTCCGTATAAATCTTTTGAAGTTTATGTTCAATCGACCATCTATATTCTGACAAAATAAAAGCCGGGAGTTTTCCTCGTCGGCTACTTTATAATTGCGATGATGGGATAATTCTTGCGTATATTATATCTGATTTTTCACACCTTTTTTATATGAATTCTAAAAGAATTTTCACACGTTGCCAATAATAAGTTTGAAATTTAATGATAACCAATTTCACAAAGGAGTTGAATCAAAGTATTGACCTCCGTATAATGGATAAGGTAAGTGCTTTCTTCTTCGTCATATAAAATCACAGGAGACAGAAATGAAGACAAAATATCCTTTTTGTATCGTTCTTTTATTAGCCCTGGTGCTTGCCTCATGTGGAGGCGGTGCTCCTGTTCCAGAAGCATCAGATGCCCCCCCACCTGTCGAAGATGCCCCTCCCCCAGCCCTAGAGCCATCGGTGGACCCAGAACCGACTGCGGTTCCGGAACCTGATTTTGTCCCTCTGCCGCCGGATGCACAACGCATGGAATTCGAAGCCTCTGATGGTGCTTCCCTGGTCGGCTATTATTATCCGGCTTCCGTCCCAGATGCCCCAGTGGTTGTATTGATGCATTGGGCGGGCGGTGATCAGACTGACTGGCAGAATAACGGGATGATCGCCTGGCTGCAAAATCGCGGTGTAGGCGGGATCCAAAAATCGTCCCGGCAAAGCGCGATTTACCCTGTCATGCCAGAAGATACATCATTTGCTGTCTTCACGTTTGATTTTCGCGGATTTGGGGAAAGCAGCGGCTCATTCAGCCGTGATGGTGGGCTTTTGGACGCAAAGACTGCATATGAATTCGTAAAAACTATCGAGGGTGTGGATCCATCGCGTATAGCTGGAATAGGATCGAGCATCGGCTCAGACGGGGTTGTTGATGGTTGTGCAGAGGGTTGCCTTGGTGCGCTTTCGCTCTCCCCCGGCAGTTATTTAACTCTCACTTATTCGGATGAGGTTAAAAGACTGGATGCTGAGAAAAAACCGGTCACCTGTATTGCCTCTGAAGGTGATGGCACTTCAGCGGCTGCCTGCAACAGCGCAGCCGGTACATATTACAAAACTGTCATCTATCCAGGAAGAGATCACGGAGATGAACTCCTTCAGCAACCAAATATCCCGGAAGGAATTGGGCAGGTAATCCTTGATTGGCTAATGATCGTATTTGAGATGGATGTGTAAATATCTGTTTTATTCAAATTAAAAAATAAGTGCTTTGCATCCATATTTCAGACAGGCCGGCAAAGCACTCATTAAACCTATTGCATATGTGCTCCCGGCGGCGTCCCCACCGCCGCCCTAAAGGATGCTGCGCGAAGGACGTCGGCTAGAGCAGTTTCAAAAAGGGACTTTTGCAAGTGGTCTATTCATTAAAGGGAGAGAAAATTGACAATTTGCTCTTAGGGTTTGCGTCCCTTTGGTGACTTCCCTTTTTAAATAAATTATCTCTTTCGCTCTCTATTTTCCAAATCGAACGATTAGCTTCTCATCGTTGTCATAAAAGGAGCGTGCCGAAAAAGGTGGGTCACCGGGTTGCATTTTGTGGATCCTCTCGAGTAAAACGGCAACATCTTCCACTAATGGATAGCTGCCCAACGCCTCAAGGGGAATCCATTCTTGCGCACCCTCCTCTGAATATTTCAGTTGACCCTCAATATTTTCCCCAACATAAACAGAGATACAAATTCCAGCTCTGGGCTCAATGTCAACCATCAGCGTACCAACCAATCGCAAATCGGCAGAGAGACCCGTTTCCTCGCCAAGCTCGCGCTGGGCAGCAGAGAGCAAATCCTCTCCGCGTTCAACATGCCCCCCCACGCCGTTGTATTTATTCGCCCAAATACGTTTGCTTGGTGCGCCTTTAAGAAGCAGTACTTTTTCATCTCGCATTAAAAAGATCAGCGTTCGCGGAATACAGTTGTAGCGGTCCAGGCTAAGACCCTGATCTGAAACTGGCATATGATCTCCAAATAGTTAAAGGGTGGAATAATCCTATTTCATCAACCCATACAAGAGAACACCCGCTGCAACAGCGAGATTAAGCGATCTTCCTCGTCCGCGCATTGGGAGTGCGACAAGATCGTCACAGGCGGCAATTTGCTCTCTGGAAAGCCCCTTTTGTTCGTTACCCAGGAGCAATATCCACTTTTTATTATTTAGCTCGAGTGAAGACAAATCGGTTTCGCCGTGAGCAGAGGTTCCGATTAATTGAAAAGAAGATGATTTTCCCCAGGATGCAAAACCATCAAAGGTGGTCCGCACCACTGGTACCCAAAAGAGAGCACCCATACTGGCCCTCACAACCTTGGGATGGTAGAGGTCTACGCCACCCTCAAGCAAAACTAAACCATTTGCACCGACCGCGTCCAGGGTCCGAAGGATAGTCCCAAGGTTGCCAGGGTCTTGTGGAGCAATAATTGCAGCAAGATGTTCAAATTCCGAAAGCTCTTCAAGATGTAGTTCTCGTTGATGGACAGAGGCAAGAATCCCCTGAGGGTTTTCTTTACTGGCAAATGAGTGGAAGACATCGGCAGATACCGATTGGCAGCGAATATCCTTTTTAACGGAAGCAGCGATCAGGTCATGTGCGTAATCGCTGGTGAGGAGATCGGGCGCGTAAAGAAGGTTTTCTATAACCCAGTCTGCTTCAACTGCCGCCCCGACATTGTGAATCCCCTCCACGAGAAAAAGCCCTCTTTCTGAGCGGTTTTTTCGCTGATCAAGTGCGCGGAATTCCTTAACCAGGGGATTGCTCCGGCTGGTGATCATTTCCTTCTCTCTCATGCAGGGATATTAGTTTTTAGGGCAACAAGAGGAATGGCTTCAGCCATTTTTTGGCAAGTTTCATAATCAGGTGGAAGGCTCTCTCCTAATATTGTTTTGATCAACTGGGTAAACGCCGCCGGGTATTTCTGGGCGTATGCCCATAAATTTTCAAGTGCAGCTTCCGGTGAAATTTTTTCAGCATAGGCTGAATATTGCTGGTTTTTTACCTGAACTGTTACTTTCGGGGTTACGAGAATATTCCTATACCAATCCGCCTTTTTCCCCCAGGCCGCAGCAACGTAGAAATTTTTATTTTCGTCATCCTGATTAACCACCTCAAGAACAACATAACGTTTTATTCCACTTTTTCTTCCAGTGTGGCTAAGCATCAAAAACCGTTCACCAAATAACCAGCCCAGGCGGGCACGATATAGATAGATCGGGAAGCGCATAAAGGCTCTTAAGAGAGGTCGTTCGCGCATTGGTTTTCCTGTCATTCTGCTCATTAGATTCTCCTGCACAAGATTGAATTACAGAATTATACCCCTGTCCTAAATGCGTCCCATGCTATAATCCCAATCAATTTACTGTTGACAAAAAGGAGTTCACTATGCAAAGAAAACCCTCGCTTTTCGTAATAATGATCCTTCTTCTCGCTCTGACTGCGGCATGCGGTGACAAAACAACCACAATTGCTGAAGTTGCGACACCTGCCCAGGCAACCCTCTCTGCCCCTGAAGTATCTGCTAAAGAGCCACCAGTCTCGACGGGAGCAGAATATGATTTCCCACTTCCAAAAGATGTTGATGAGGGGTCAGTAATGGATCTGGGAAATGGGTCGATCAACTTTCAGACCACACTTAGCCTATCCGATGCAATTACCTTTTATAGATTTGCCTTTACTGAGCTCGGCTATGTTGAACGAGAAATCCTGACATCCTTTGAAGATACAGGATTCAGTGTTGTTTTTGATGGCCATCCCAGCGGAAAAGCGATTGTTGTTCAAGGTGTCGATCTGGGCGAAAGCGTAAATATTAATCTTCGTTTTGAAGATATTTAAAACACATATTGGTAGACAAAGAAGCCCTTTGCTCAAAACTGCAAGGGGTTTTTTCCTTTTTAATAACTGATGAAAATTAATCCACGCGATACTTCAGCAAGACTCCCCCATCATTTAATTTATCCACCGAAAGCAAATCCAATTTAACATCCATCAGAATCCCATCTCCATCAGCGAGGGTGGGCGCGGTCGCCCCGCCAAAGATGAGCGGAGCGATATAGACCTGGACTTCATCCACAAGCCCCTTAGCAAGCAATGCAGCGTTCAGACTGCCTCCGCCCTCGACCAAAACTTTTTCAATGCCCTGCTCAGCAAGGGTCTCCATCGCGGCAGCTAAATTTACACGGGATTCGCCCAGCACAAAAACTTGCGCACCTGCATCTCGCAAGGTTGTGAGCTGGGTTTCGGAAGTCCGCCGTGAGGTAAAGATGATAATAGTTGCCTCACCAGCAGTCATAAAGCGGCTTTTAACAGACAAAGTTGCGTTTGAAATGATCCCCACTTTTGCGGGATTTGGTGAAGATCCAATCGCAACCCGTTCTGCACGTAAGGAATCAGATTTCACCAAAAGGCGCGGATCATCGTCAAGTAAGGTCCGTCCACCAACGATGATCGCATCCTGGGCTGCCCGAAGGCGATCCACCCTCTCCCAATCATCCTCCGAAGAAATTGAGGCTCCCTGGCGCGCAACGCTGTCGATTTTTCCATCGAGAGTCATGGCGACATTTAATATCACTTTCATTGGACGCTCCCCAGAAAATCAAGTTGATGGGCGATATAGATCAGCGTACCATCCCTGACCTGGGCGTGGCGGGCACTCGCCCAGGCATCCAGGTGGTCCTGATCGGTATCCGCGTCACCGCCGAGCGCATTTTGGATGGTATTGAGTATGAAATGAAGGAAGTACGCTTCATCAGCGGGATAGCCTCCTGCCCCAGAAAACACAACCCAATCAGAGCTGCCCGCTGCAAGAATTTCGCCGCCCGCCGCTTTGAGATGGTCAAAAAGATGCCTCCCAGCACGGCTATCTCCGGATAGTTTGCCGTTTGTGAGACGAGTATCCATGGTATGTTGGTAGCGGGCCATGATCTGGGCATCATTGGGAATCTGCGGTTCAAAGATGGTTTCGCCATCAAAATTGATCGTAAAGTAGAAGTGGCCACCGGAACGCAACAGGTCGAAAAACTGTGGCAATGCTGCTGGAATATCTACCAGATCAAGAAAAGCGTGCGCGATGATCAAATCCCATTTTTGGGAGGCAGATTGCGATTCAAGAAAGGTGAAGATATCTTCAGCAAGAAAAGTGATTTTCAATTTACGGGCATTTTTTTGGAGAAGCAAGGCATCTTTTTCCCAAACCGCATCAAACCCGTGCTTTTCCGCCCAGGCTGGCAATCGCCGACGAGCTTCTGCGATATTTTCTGATTGCTCATCGAGCAAAGTATATTCGGCATTCTGCAAAACTTGCCTCTCCAGCAAACGCTCAATCATCGTGCCAATCCCACCGCCAATTTCCAATATCCGGAGGGGCTTTTCGGTATCTTTTATTAACGCTGAGAGCTGATCCCAAAGCTGTTGATTAAGGGCGCGGTCATCCACGCTTTTTTTTGCCGTTAGGTAGCGGATAAAGTTTGTGTAATCTTCCATAAAAATTCCCTGATGTTTGCCATGCTTTGATCCCAGGTAGGGTGTGCAAGGTAACGTTTTCTGGCGGCGAGACTCATTTGGATGAGTTTTTCCCGATTCGATGTCAATTCCCGCAGATGCCCCGCCAAGGAGGAGGCATTTTCCGCCTCAATGAGAAAGCCATCCACATTATGCGTGATGATCTCATGCGCTGCTCCCTCCTTGCTGGCAATGGCTGGGAGAGCGAAACCCATCCCCTCGAGATAGGCAATCCCAAATCCTTCATAAGAGGAGGGCATCAATAAAATATGATTCTCCTGGAGAGCGGCTCTTAGATTTTTATCATGCATTGCTCCGAAAAAAGTAACTCGCCTCTCAAGACCGAGGTCAGCTACCTGACGCCGGATTCGCTGAACATAGTCGCGATCTACATCGAGGCCACCGATCACCGATAGTTGATAACTTCCCGGGGTAAGCTGGGAAAGCGCATCGAGCAAAGTGTGTAGATTCTTGCGAGGAATGACGCTACCCAAAAAAACGATTTTTAGGGGATCTTTTTCTCTAGCCCGAGCAGAAATTTCCGCTTGATCAATTTGGGGTTCGAGACGATTTCCAGCAGGGTACGCGACTACGTGAGGGCGGGATTTGCCAATCGTTTCCTCAACAACATTCCGCGTAGTTTGACTGTTGAAGATAAAGCCATCCACACTTTGCAGATAGGCTCTTTCCGGGAGACGGTAAAGACAATTTTGCCAATCCCTCCGTTTTTCACTGGAGCGCAAATGGTGCACAATGGAAATGATCGGACAGCTGATACGATCTCTTAATCGGCGGTTCAGCAAGAAGAGCGAGGGATGATTTAACTCATCCTGGATCAGCACATCAAAACGGGAGCCAGCCAATCGTCGCAGGAGTGTGGCAGAAAGATTATCTCCGAGATGAGCAGCATAATTGCGCCACGGGAGCGAAATGATTTCCACATCGTCACCATGGTCCTGCAAATACCTAACAAGTTTACGATCATAAAGATAGCCGCCAGAAAGCGTATCCAGATTGCCATAGATCAGTAGTCCAACACGCATTAACGCCCCAGCCTATACGATGCCCAGGCAATTTCGCCTTCCCAAAGCTTGACAACAAAGGCGGAAATATTCGGTGCAGCTATCTTTTTTTGCAAAGTCTCACACAGGATTCGGGAAAAATGTTCAACAGATGGATTCAACCCCTTAAAGGCCGGCAGCTCATTCAGTGTATTTTCACGGTATTCTGCAATAAGTGCCTCCAAATTGGCCTCGATATCAACAATATCCACGAGGTACCCGTGTTCGTCGAGGCTGGTCCCCTCAAGTTGTAATTCGATCTGATAATGATGGGAATGGAGTTCATTCTCTGCCCCCCAATCTCCTCCGATCAGAAAATGCTGAGCAATAAAATTACATTTTACGGCGACAGTGTACATGGTGTTCCTCCAAAAAAGCTCCACAAAGGCACAAAACTCACAAAGTTTTTCTTTGTGTTCTCTGTGTCTTCGTGGTGAAAACTATGGATATTCAAAAACGACTTGTAAAAGATCCTGTGGATTTGTGTCAAGCATGAGATAGGCCTGCTCAGCCTCTCCAAGCGGGATGCGCAGCGAGATCAATTTACCTGGTCTAACTTGCCTCAACATCTCCCAGACCAATTCAAACCGCCGGGATTTATCCCAGCGTCCACTAAGATTTGGGGCAATTGTGCTGACCTGGCTACTGATCAATTGGATACGATTCCGGTGAAAGCGTCCACCCAAATCGAGGGTGACAGGCTTCTGTCCATACCATGATCCGACGATGACTCTCCCGCCAAAGCCGACTTTGTCTATCGCCTGATTCAGCGCCTCAGGTACACCGGAAAGTTCAAGGGCAAGGTCAAAATTCCCATCTTCAACCGCTCCGGGAGCGAAAGCTTCATCTGCTCCGAGGCTAAGCGCAGTTTTCCGCCGAAATGGATAGGGGTCAACAACTACCAAATTCTTCAACGGAAATTGGCTCAGCAAGGCCGTCGTCAACAAGCCAATAATGCCTTGCCCAAAAACGATCACTCTCTCCCCGATCAGGGGACGGGCATCCATGACGAGATTTAGGGCCGTCTCCATATTTGGCATAAAGACGGCCTCTTCATTCGAGATGTCATCCGGGATCAAAAAAAGCTCGCTCTCTTTGGCAAGAAAATGGCTCTGATGGGCCTGAAAGGAAAAGACACGTCTCCCCAACAAGATTTCCGGGATATTTTCGCCAACTTTTTCAATAACGCCGACCGCAGCATAGCCATATTTTAGCGGATATTCCGCATTCTGCTCCTGGAGGAAGGCAATATTTTCATCCACTGCCAAATCTTTGGGGAACTGCCCCCGATAAAAGAGCATCTCTGTACCCGCACTGATCGCCGAGAGGTGCGTCCGAACGAAGGCTTGATCCTCCGCCGGGGCAGGCATCTGCTCCTCGTGAATAGAGACCTGATTTGGTGCTTCAAAATAGAGGGCCTGGCGATTTTTCATAGGAAATTTATACCCCATTTCTTGGCTAATATCCAATAAGCTTTAAAGTTAGTTAGTGAGGTGCAATAAGGTTTGGAAGAACTTTGAACCTATCCTAAAAACAAGTGAAATGTGAATTGCATCTTTAAGATGCGTTGCACATTGGGTTCGAGAAAGAATCATGCCCTTTG
>NZ_CEYOSI010000078.1:0-14795 GCF_982879505.1 Candidatus Desulfolinea nitratireducens | reverse complement strand
TGGCTCCCCGTAAATACGGCGAATATCGGGCAATTCGGTACAATAGAAATGCACCCAGATATATAGATGATTGAATGCTACTGCCACTAATGCAGCCTTTGACAAGGTTGCCAAAGCAATCGCCCACAAAATCAGAAAGCCAAATTTGTACATGGCATTATCTGTATATTTGAACATTCCCTGTTTGACAAATAGCTTGTTTCGATAGGAAGGATCAAAATGATCAATACCATAGGCGCGGTTTATTCCAAAGTATTTCACAACGGAATACATACTGTAGACGAAGGGCAAAATCAGTAATCCAGCAATCAGATATGCCAGGATTGGATCTAGTGCCAGCGTTTTGTAATTTGCCAGACCTACTAAAATTAGGGAGACCGGTCGACCGGCGAAGAATATCGTAAAGACAACTTTATAGATAGGGAATCCTTTTTCACCAAACCAACGTGTGATCAACCCATGATGTAGCTCCAGACGCCAGAAGAGCCATACAATTATTTGATGGATAATAGGGATAGCGATCGCAATCCAGAGCCAGGTCTGAGTGCTGATTCCCCATAATTCACCGATCAATACATCACCACGTGCCAGCATGGTTACCCCTGCCAGCAAGAGAATAAGAATAAAATAATGCCAACCTTGTTTTTCAAACATTGTTCACTGATTCCTTTCTAAAATGCCATACAAAAAATATTCCATATAGGTTTCAAGACTCATCTCTCGCAATTCAGCCGGTAACTCCGGGTTGGTCATCAAGAATTCAGTGATGTAAAATGACATAATTGAACCAACGAATAGACGTATCAGCTGAGGCAGGGGCATTTCTCGCACGCCGCTATCGGAAGATAAAAAACGCTGCAATATAGGTAAAGTCTTAGGGAAAATAGATTCATATAATTTTTGGAAGTGCTTTCCATTGAATTCCACAATTTCGATGAACATCAACTTGATGAAATCAGGATGGCGTCCCAATTCTTCCTGAATACCTCGCGCTGAATTTCGAATAAATTCATCTATGTTATCTCCGGGAGCATCTTGAATGATCGGTAATATTTTTATATACGGATGCTGGTCAATAATCAGTTCCTGGAATATTTCGTCTTTACCTTTGAAATGATTGTAAATCCCGCCCAAAGCAACGCCAGCTTCTTCCGAAATCTGGCGCATGGATGTTGCTGAATACCCCTGCTCAAGGAAGAGCTTATAAGCAGTTTCTTCTATTGCTAGTCTTGTACGCTTTCCTTTGGAAAGAGGTATTTCTGGCATGGTTTCACCAAAATAAGTGAACGAACGTTCGTTTTTATTGTAGCGTTTTTTGAACAAAAGTCAAGTAGAAATTTATTAAACATCTGGAAGCTTTATATAACGGTAGATTCCCAGTTATAAACAAATATCTTTGATAGAACCTGAGAGGGCACTCGGTTACAATTACACCAATAATATAAATATTTAGAGGATTTTAAATGCGCAAAGTCGCAATCATTGGCATTGGCCAAACAAAAGTTGATGAACATTGGAACCGCACCATTCGGGATTTGGCTGGAGAGGCAATTTTTGCCGCGCTTCAGGATGCGGGTCGGGAAGAATTTGAGGCATTATTTAGCGGAAATATGCTATCCGGGCTGATAGACCAGCAAAATAATCTTGGGGCGGTGATCGCTGACTGGATCGGCTTCAAAGGGGAATCGATCAAAATCGAATCCGCTTGCTCCTCCGGTGGAGCCGCTTTTCGGGCGGGCATCATGGCCATCGCTTCAGGTGAGTTGGATTCCGCAATGGTCGTCGGTGTCGAAAAGATGACCGACGCTGCACCCACAGAAGTCACATCTGCTCTGGCAACCGCCGCCGATTCAGATTGGGAACTGGAGCAAGGCATCTCTTTCGTGGGCTTAAATGCGCTCATCATGCGTCGCTATATGCACGAATACGGCTGGAAGCATGAAGATTTTGCGCCCTTTTCACTTAATGCCCACGCCAATGCAACCCATAACCCAAATGCGCGGCTGCCCTATCCAATCACATTAGATCAATTCAACAATGCACACATGGTCGCCACACCAATTAATCTAATGGATGCTTCGCCAATTGGCGATGGGGCAGCTGCGGTATTGATCGTACCCCTGGAGAATGTGCGCGATAACAAAGGGGCGGTGCAAATCACGGGATCCGGGGCAGCTACCGATACGATTAGCGTTCACTCCCGGAAGGCGCCGCTCTTTTTACAGGCAGCTTACCTTTCAGCACAACGTGCTTATTCCGAGGCAAATATCACCCCCCAGCAGATAGATTTTTTCGAATTGCACGATGCTTTTTCAATCATGTCTGCGCTCTCGCTGGAGGCCTGCGGATTTGCAGAACGAGGCCAGGGGCCAAGACTCGGGCTTGATAACGAGATCACGCCAAAAGGGGGGCGTATCCCGATCTGCACACGCGGTGGGTTAAAGGCACGCGGTCATCCTGTCGGTGCAACCGGAATCTATCAGATAGTCGAAACCGTCCAGCAATTACGCGGCGAATGTGGCGAAACTCAAGTGGCTGCTGCAAAAATTGGCATGACCCAAAATATTGGTGGCTCTGGTGCAAGCATCCTGACGCATATCATACAAATTATCTAGCTAAAATCCTTGACACCCCACTTTGTTTCCTTCTATACTGAGTGAACCTTTAAATGGAGAATAGAGATGAGCGAAAAAAGAAGCGAAAATCGCAGGGATTTTTCCTATTACATGCAGCTAACGGACGCCGCTACGCAAACTCCGGTCGGACATTTGGCAGATATTAGCTCAGGTGGTTTTAAACTCGACTGCGATAAACCAATACCAGCAGACCAAAATTTCAGTTTGCGTCTAAATTTGACAAAAGATATTTCCGATAAGCAATTCATGGTTTTTCAGGCACGCAGTAAATGGTGTCATGCAGATCCAATTGACCCTTTTGTTTTTAATGTTGGTTTTCATATAGTTGATATTCATCCTGGTGATCTTGATATTTTCATTCGGGTTGTCCAATTATATGGAAAGAATAAACCAAAAAGAAATGCACCACCACCGCGCGGAAGCAGCAGAAGCAGGTAAGTTATTTCCCCCATTTAGGTGGCTTATTATTTAAGGATTTTTATGATTAGTAACAACATAATAAAAATAATAATCGGCGAAAGGTCAGTGTTGACCTGGTTGAACATTTTTATTTATGGAAGACCAAAAAATGGTTTGGCCACCATATCGGGAGCTCTGATGCAATCACCATGACACTTAACCTATAAAATTTCTAGGTAAATGTCTTGACACTCAGCTTTGATCTCTACTATACTTGCGATAGACAAGGAGATTTGTTATGAGTGAGAAAAGAAACGAAAATCGCAAAGATTTTCCTTATTATATGCAGTTGACTGATGCAACCACAAGTCAGCTTGTTGGGCATTTGGCAGATATTAGTACTGGTGGGTTTTTGTTGGATAGTGACAAACAAATCCCAGTTGGCCAAGAATGTAATTTTAATCTGGCATTAACAGAAGATGTCACCGACAAGCCTTTTATAACATTTTTGGCACGCAGTAAATGGTGTAGGACTGATCCAACTGATCCCCTGGTTTATAATGTTGGTTTCCATGTTCTTGAGATGGAACCCGAAGATCTTGAAATTTTCAACATAGTAGTAAATTTATATGGAACGAATAAACCAATAGACAAGTAGACCACCACCCCACGAAAGCAATAGAGATTGATGAGAATATGCCCCCCATTTGGGGGCATATTATTTTTTGTTTATTAAAAAACAACCCCGTATATTAGGATAACGGGTAAGAATGTAAATGTGGACCAGATGACCATCTTCCAATTTTCTGATCGCTGATAAGTTTTCCGGGAGATCACCTCTGCAACAATTACAAAGAGCGGATATAGCCAGAGGAACCTT
This sequence comes from Candidatus Desulfolinea nitratireducens, assembly GCF_982879505.1. NCBI lineage: Bacteria > Bacillati > Chloroflexota > Anaerolineae > Anaerolineales > Candidatus Desulfolinea > Candidatus Desulfolinea nitratireducens. Next base: position 10,880 of record NZ_CEYOSI010000078.1, on the reverse strand, counting down.
TTAAAAAGAATATCGAAGAAAGAAAACCTGGCATCAACGGCGATAAATGACATTACTGCCAGACCAAACCACAGTAATAATGGCCCTACTGAAAATCATTGCGATATAAAATACCAAGTCAATATTGTTTTGAACAAACAAGATTATTTTAGAAGTTTCGTATTTCCTTGATCGCATTTCCAAAAAATACTAAGGATGTTGTCAATTGATAAAAACAGACATACAATTGGATTATGACTAAATATATTCTTCGATCTCTCATTCGCTTTTTTGTCACTCTGGTTGCTCAAGTTAAAGTTGTTAATAAAGAAAAGCTCCCAAAATCAGGGAGCTACGCCTTTGCAACTAACCATCTTGGTTTCATCGATGCCACCTTGGCCTATTATATTCTCAATCGCTGGGATTTCTTCATTCCGATCGCTGAAAAATGGGGGGAGTATACGTTTTTACGCTGGCTGGGGAAGCATCTGAACATTATCTTCATCGATCGATTCAACTCGGACATCCACGCGTTGAGGCAAATTTTGCGCCGCATGGCTGAGGGGCAGGTTCTCGTGATCGCACCTGAGGGGACACGCAGCCGCAACGAAAAAATGGTGGAAGCAAAACCCGGTGTCAGTTACCTGGCGTCAAAAGCAAAATTCCCGATCATTCCGGTCGCATTGGCAGGGACAGAAGATCGGATTTTATTTGGAAACCTGAAACGGCTAAAACGCACAAAGGTTACCGTTACCATTGGAGAGGCGTTTACCTTGCCCCCACTGCCAAAAGAAAATCGCGATGAAGTGTTAAAAGAATATACAGATGAGATTATGTGTCGGATCGCTGCCATGCTGCCAGAGAAAAACAGAGGATTTTATGCGGAACATGCGAGGCTGGCCGAGATATTGGCTAATTAAAAGCAAGCAGGGCATAAAGTCAACAAACTATTATGCATTTCTTTGAATTTTAATCCTATGTACGAGAGGGTTTCGCAAACTTCTCACCCAAATGCAAATAGTAAATTCCCACACCCAAATGAGGAAATAATCCCTCCAACTTCATGGCTGATGAGAATTACTTTTTTGAAATTATGTAATCTATTTGAAATTTCCACCTATTTCACTACAGAATTAAAATCAAATACACTCCCCGCTAATGTGACACGGTCGTAATTATTATATCCAAAATGCTTCGCCAGCCAATGATCCAAATATTTTTGAAACCGGTAATCAATGCAATGCACAACAACCGCATCTGTAACTAGTTTTGACAATTTTAATCCCTAGATCTTATAAAACTTGAGCATCCGGCATTCTCTTCACGAACTGGCCCCCACCCGGCTTGCCCAGCCATTCGTCACCATCCACGATCAATTGACCGCGTAAAAATACTTTCTCCGGGTAGCCGACCAAATCCCAGCCTTCGAAAAGGTTATAATCGGTGCGCTGGTGCGACATCGCCACACCATAATTAACCTTTCGATCAGGATCCCAGATCACAATATCCGCATCCGAACCGGGTAGTATTGTCCCTTTACGAGGATACATCCCAAATATCTTGGCGGGATTTGTACAATTCAATGCAACAAATTGATTGGCCGTAATTCTCCCCTTAACCACTCCCTCAGTCCACATCACCGGCATCCGGTCCCCCACACCCGGCAAACCGTTTGGTATCTTCGTAAAATCATCCACGCCCAGTTCCTTGCCCGGAATCGCAATTTCCTGACCTTCGTAGATTATTGGCTGCGTTCCATCGTAGAAAACGGGACAATGATCGGTTCCAATTGTCTGCATGGCTCCATCTGCAACTGCCTGCCAGAGCCGGGCATTATCCGCTTTTGTACGCATTGGTGGAGAGCAAACCCACTTCGCCCCATCTGGTCGGCGCATATCGTCAATGGTGAAAAAGAGATATTGCGGGCAAGTCTCTCCCATGATCCTGATATCCCGCTCTCGGGAATATTCGAGCATATCCACGCCAATAGCCGTATTCATATGGACGATATAAAGCGACGCCTCCGCTGCCTGGGCCATCCCTGCTACCCTTAAAATGGCTTCTCCTGCACCCCAGCTTGGCCTCGTTAAAGCGTGCCATTCCGTAGAGGTATGCCCCGCCTCCAGCGCATCTGCAACCAATTTTTCGATCACATCCCCATTCTCTGCATGGAGCAAGGTTAACATCCCAAACTCGGCCGCAGTTTGTAAGAGGGTGAAAATGCTACCATCGTCAATGCGTAAAACACCATTATAGGCAGTAAAGATTTTTAACGTAGTGATGCCCTCGTCCAGCAGCTCAGGAAGTTGTTTCCCCACGTCCTCATTGAAACGGACCATATTCATGTGGAAGGAATAATCGATTGCAGCTTTATGATCTGCTTTGGCATGCCAGGCATCCACACATTGCCTGAGGGAGTCAAAGTCCTGGTTGACAAAGTCGATCACAGTGGTCGTACCGCCATAAGCAGCAGCCTTGTGGCCTGTGTAGTGGTCATCGGAAGAAACCGTCCCGAACATGGGGAGATCAAAATGTGTGTGCGGATCCACGCCTCCAGGGAGGAGCAATTTCCCGGTCGCGTCAATCCGCTCTGCATTCGGAGCATGGAGATTATTTCCAATCGCCACGATCTTTTCTCCCTCGATCAATATATCCGCCTGAAAAGTATCTGAAGCGGTAATCAGGGTTCCGTTTTGGATCAATAAAGACATTATTCATCCTCCAATGGCATAAATCCACTACCAAAAACACTCTTGGCTGGGATAACAACAACAAAAGCTTGTGGGGCAACATCTGCAACCAACGCCTTCAACTGTGGAACTTCCGTGATTGTTAGAGCAACCATTAGCACCGCACGTTTCTCGTGAGTAAATGCACCTCTTCCAGAAATCTCTGTTGCGCCCCGATGCATATCTTCCATTATCCGTTCGCTAACTTCGTCTGGTTTACCTGTAATGATGAGGGTTAGGAGCTGTTGGCGGCGGCGCGGATTTTTGAACCAGGCCCTACCTTTGCTTTTGCTAAATGATTTTTCAAGATCAAATTCCCCAAAACCATATCGAACATGCACTTCTCCTGAGGCGCGCCTTAATCCAACTGTCAAAAAGGTCAGTAAAAACATTAGAACATAAAAAATTGAGACAATTAAAATAATCAGTTGTCCATTTAATCCGCCAGCCCCTGCGTTCTGGAAAATTTCGGCCACTGAATGAATAGGTTTAGGAAATAAACTCAGTTTGGCAAGCCAGGCGGTACCAACGATGAGGTAAATCCAGAGATAATTGCGGCGGAGTCTACGTCCCAGCGCTTCCAGCTCAGAAATTGGAAATACAGGGTGGAGCAGACTCTCAGCCATGCCTTCAGCCCAATCAGAGGAGGGCTTGAATGGTGGCACCAGCATGGCAGCAAAAAAATCTGTCTCCATCATGCGTACGCGAGAAGACCAGAGCTCATAATATCGATAACGACGCGCTTCAATAATCAAGAAGACCGTAACAAGTAAAAGGTTCATCAGAACCACAATATGGCTGATGCTTTGTGTAAATGCCAATGATATGACTGCACCTGTAGAAATGACCGCCCAATTCGTAGTTGCATCCAGCCGCTGCCGCCAAACATTTGTCCGATTTACCTCGGCACGAAAAAGATGCACCATCGCTGTATTGAATTCTCCGGCATGGAGCTCGTATCCGCGATAGGTCCAGACAGGTTCATGAGAATGATCAGGAGTATTATTTTCTTCTTTCATGAGCTCTTTTCTCCGGCTAAACCCTGTAGATATTATTCATCATCAGACTCTTCAAATTTATTAATTCCTAATAAAGCCATCAAAACAGTTGGATCAAGTTCCACATCCGGGAGATCCGTTTTGTATAATTGCTCACTTTCAGCCCGCTCCCGGAGGGATTTCCATAGCAGTTTTCGCTCATCATTTTTTACAACCAGATCATTCAAGGTTTCGGCGTTCAAGAGGTATTCACCGGTTGTATAAAGAAAAGTTAATCGTTTCCACTTTTTCGCCATAACCGAATTGGGCAGTTTCTCTAAAGCACCCAGCTGAATTTTGAAATATTCTTCCTGGGCGCGGGGGTGATCTGCTTCATCTCGGAGAATTTCTGCGCGGGTGGCGAGTTCATGTCCATACACAGGGGCAATAAATTCAATTTTTCCACCACGAGAACCAAAAGCCGAGGGTTGATAAAAGGCCAGGTAATCTACAGATACAACCTTGGGCGCAGTCCTAAAGGGGATCCGATACCAGCCTAAAAGGCGGGCGAGTTCCATATCACGAGGAGATGGCATTACACAGACGAGGATTAAATCCGTAGGAGAGAGCATTGTCTTATTCTATCGTATTTAAAGAAAAAACTTCCGAAATTTTATAAACTCCGGAAGTTTCGTTGGTCAGAACTTAGAGCAAGCCAACATCTTTGTTAAATTCTTCGACAAGGGCGTCGATTTCATCAGCTTGTTCCTGGATACCCGTGAAATAATCTTTGCCGTACCACTGATCCTGAATTTCATCGTAGGTTTTACCCTGCTGTTCAACCCAGGTGAAATACTTGAGCTGGTGGATGCGGCGGCGATCTGTGTAGCGCAATTCCTCGAGGTTGTCAGTGCTTTGTCCGTGCAACCAGCGGGCAAAATCGGCGGCGGCATTGGCCTCAGTATATTCACCAAATTCGTCATGCATCTCTTCCAGACGAGATTGGTAAAGTTCCATCGAGTCGGTCAGGACGGTGAGCATTATATCGTTCTCGCCCATTTCGTAATATTTCGCTGCCTTGATCGCAGAAAGAACATTTGAGATACCAGAGAAACCCAGCAAGTCAAGCTGGGAAATTATTTCTGAGGAAACACCCTGCTTGGCAAGATATTTTTGGCCTTCTTTTTCGTTAAAGAGGCGGCTGATATTTACGACAGCATTGTCGTCGATTGCAACAATCATATCTGTATTCTTCGAGTTGTGAATCCATGGGACGTGTTTATCTCCAATACCTTCAATGCGATGTGAACCGTAGCCATTTTCGAGCAGGGTCGGGCATTGGAGGGCTTCACTGGCAACGATGACGCTTTCGGGGAAGAGTTGTTTCAGATAATCGCCACTGGCAATAGTTCCTGCAGAACCTGTGGCAGATGCCATGCCACGATAGGTGTCGTTCGGTCCCATCACATCCTTGAGAATTTCTTCCATTGCATGACCAGTTACTTCATAATGCCAGAGATAATTGCCAAACTCATCAAATTGATTAAAGATCATCAGATCTTCGCCGGAGTTGCGCAATTCCCAGCATTTGTCGAAAATCTCTTTGACGTTCGACTCGCTACCGGGGGTCTTGATCGTCTCACCGGCAACATTTTCCAGCCATTCAAAGCGTTCCTTAGACATTTCTTCGGGCAAAATAGCGATAGATTCGCAAGCCATCAGGGCTGAATCATAGGCACCACCCCGGCAGTAATTACCGGTGGATGGCCATACGGCTTTCTGGGTGGTCGGATCAAACTGACCGGTGACCAGGCGGGGAACCAAACATCCATAAGCCGCCCCAACTTTATGGGCTCCAGTCGGGAACCATTTGCCGATCAAAACGACGATGCGTGCATCTACGCCGGTCAACTCACTGGGCAATTCAAGATAATTGACACCACCGAACTGTCCGCCACTTGCTACAGGCTCATTATGCCAATTGATTCGAAACATGTTCAAAGGATTAATATCCCATAAACCAACGCCCTTCAATTCTTCTTTGATCTTATCGGGAATCAATGCAGGGTTTTTCATCTGTGCAAAAGTCGGGATAATGATATTGCGCTCTCGCATTCTCTGCACAGCTCGTTCACGACGGTCTTTCATTACAGTCAAATCAATTTTAGCCATTTGGAATCTCCTGGGAATAAAGGATGGTGGTAAATTAAGCGTGCTTCCCCATCCGAAGTTGTCAGACAACTTCTATTATAAACTAAATTTATTGTCGAGGGTAGGGGGAAAGGAAATTCGTCTGACCTTAATTGGCGTACCGACGTGGATGGAGCCTATCAAGTCTGATTTCAGTTTGTTCTCGTGAAATTAATACTTTTGGTGCTTCATTAATTATTTCAAATATTTCTTTACCAGCAAATCAAGTCTCTCCCGTGTTTCCGAGAGAATCACGCGAGGCTGGGTAATCAGTGCATCAGCGAGGGCATTTCCACAAGTGCATTCCCTTTTTGCTGAATATTCTCGTGCCAAATTCCGAACCGCTTCCTGTGCAACTTCGGTATTTTTCATCAAAGTTTTGATGACGATCTCAAGCGTCACTGGGGCCTCGCTTAGATGCCAAACATCATAATCGGTAACATGCGCCATCACGCCATAACATATCTCGGCCTCGCGAGCAAGGAAAGCTTCGGGAGAGGCTGTCATCCCAATAATGGACATCCCCCACGAGCGAAAAGTATTCGATTCGGCGCGGGTTGAAAAGCGTGGCCCCTCGATGGTGATGAATGATCCGCCCTTGTGGACGGTTGCTCCCGTATCCCGAACAGTTTTCATGATTTGAGCGGAAAGATCAGGACAAAATGGATCCGCAACGCTAATATGAGAAACCAGACCATTTTCAAAAAAAGTCCTCTTACGATCGCGAGTCATATCAAAAAGCTGATCCGGGACTACAATTTCGCCAGGCGCGTAATCTTCACGTAATGAGCCGCATGCGCTAATACTAACAATTTTCTCAACGCCAAGAGATTTTAAAGCATATATATTTGCACGGTAGTTGATTTCACTTGGATTAATATGATGGCCAATTCCATGTCTTGCTAAAAATGCGACACGCTGTCCTTCCAGTAGTCCTACAATGATAGGCGCACTTGGCTCTCCAAAAGGTGTAGAAATCGTTCGTTCTTCAGTACTTTCAAGACCCTGCATCGAATATAAACCAGAACCACCGATAATTGCCAATGAAATTGCGTCTGTCATAAAATTCTCCGTTTTCGGATTGCCAGATTACCAGAAATAAAGTCTTGACGATGTTTACATTTGTAGCGTATTTGGCGACAATTCATCTACCGAAAACTGTAGTTTAAGTTGAACTTTGCCACAATAAATCTCATCATTACCAATTACTATGGTGGGAGTCCTTACCTCTTCGCCATTAAGGGTTGTCCCATTTGTAGACTGTAAATCTTCCAGCCACCATTGTCCATGATGATAATTAAGGCGAGCATGATGCGCGGATACCGTCTCATTTTCAAGATAGATATCACTATGTGGGTCGCGTCCCAATGTGATTTCTGGGACTCGAAAATGTTTGCTTTGTAATTTTGCTTCATGACTCATAAACGTGATCGTAAGAGGCGGCGTTTTACGTATGGCTAACAACTCACTTTGCAATTTGAAATTTCGCCATAATAACAAAAACACCCAGCCCATAAAAAAATATAAGCTGAGAGTCATGCCAATACGCAAAACCAGCAAAATGGGGCCGCTCATTTATCTTTTCTTATCATAATCGTCAATGGTTTTATCGTGCATAAAAACTGTGTGACGCGAATTATATGGCCCAGCCAGAGGCTCGGTTTTATCCTGGTCAGTACGACGAGGAGGGATATCTTGCCCAAAGATCAACGGAACGCCAGACAATGAGATCACATCACCGGCATAAAGAGTAGATTGATGTGTACGCTGGCTGTTTACATAAGTCCCACCAGTGGAGTTGAGATCAAAAATAACAAAACTGCCATTAATGACACGCAATTGGGCGTGATCCCGGGATACGCGTGGGTCATCAAGAATCAGATCATTTTCAATCCGACGGCCAATATTCACTACAGTTTTATAAAGAGGAAAAATTTTTGTTCCATGAATTATCAAAAAAGCATTTTTTGGAACTTCTTCAGTTGAAAGATCTGCATCCTTTTCAGTTTTCTGCGAATTCATCCCCTGGGTTGCAGCAATCACATTCTCACTATGGGATGCAAAAATTTTTACCTCGTCAACCCCAAGCTCAGGGTCAGGTGAAAGTGAAAAGTTGAGCGGTTCGGCAAATTTCAAAGCAGATTCAGTTGAAATAATATTGATCACACGCTCAAGTTTTTCAATCAATCGTGAATCGTCCTGCCACTCCCAAATCAAATCTGGGTGTCCGGAAATCGTATAAAGATTTGGGAGATTTGTAGTATCCCCAAATTCTTTAATATTGTTTTCTATTTCCGCTGCCAATTGTTGTGCTACCAGGCCATCTTCTTTTTTGAAGGGCAAATAATTGAGTAAATGCACCTCAATGAGGGATTGGAGACGTCTTTCCAGTTGGTCTATTTTCATTTTCAATAAAACTCCACGGGTAAGGTTACCCTATTATAGAAGCCGCGCTCGTAAAAATCAAGTCTAAATATATTAGTGTTTATTGTCAGGCAATTAATTCAATGCTATCATCCAGATCATGAGTTGGAAAGATTATTTCAATATGGCCAGCCTTCAGAGAGAACCGAATGCAAATGCGGTAAAACGGATTTTAGACGCTTCCATTAGTGCTGCAAACCCTGCGGACGCAGTGCGACGATGCCTCACCCGGGATGGGAATTTGCTGTGGGTTAATGAGCGGGAATACCCATTGAATGAATTTTCGGCGGTTTATCTCGTCTCTGTAGGTAAAGCCGCTATCTCAATGGCAGTTGCGGTTTCAGAATTGTTGGGGAAAAATCCGCATGAGGGCATTGTCGTTGCCAAATATTTGCCTGCAGTCTCCCTGCCGGAAAATTTGGCATTTTTAGAATCATCACACCCCCTCCCCAATGAGCGCAGTTTGAGAGCGGGAGAAATGATCCTTGCTTTACTGAAAAAAACTACAGCGAGCGATCTGGTCATTTTTCTGATTTCAGGAGGTGGCTCAGCTTTGATGACATCCCCTGTAACAGGCGTATCCTTGAAAGACATGGAAAAGCTTACCTCCCTTCTGCTGGCATGTGCTGCCCGAATTGATGAAATTAACACCCTGCGTCGTGCCCTCGACCGCGTAAAGGGCGGCGGGTTGGCTCGGGCTACCTTCCCCGCGCAGATGATCAGCCTGCTTCTTTCCGATGTAATAAATTCTCCCCTTGAAGCAATTGCCTCTGGTCCCACCGTTCCCAACCCCACTACCCGATCTGATGCCCTGAATGTGATAAAGAAATATAATATATTTTCGCAAACGCCTTCCACAATTATTGAAATTCTACAAAAAGAAGATGGAACTGAACGGGGAGGCCTCTTATCAAGAGGAGTGGTTCATATTATCGGCAGCAATCTCATTTCCGCTCAGGCCGCACAAGCGCAGGCCTTGCGAGAGGGCTTTGATGCACAGATCATGACGACCTCCCTTCAAGGCGAGGCCGCCCAGGTTGGGCAAGAGTTAGCCACTAAACTGGCCAATAATAAAAATCGTCCAATTTGCTTGATTGCAGGCGGAGAAACAACCGTATCCCTTGGTAACACAAATGGGCTTGGAGGGCGAAATCAGGAAGTTGCGTTGTCAGCGGTCGCTGGTTTGGCAGGTATCCCCGACGTGATGCTTGTCACCCTTGCCACCGACGGGGAAGACGGTCCCACCGACGCGGCAGGGGCAGTTGTAACCGGGGATACTCTCGCAAGAGCGCAGTTACTCGGCCTGGATCTGGATGCACACCTGCATAATCATAATGCTTACCCCTTTTTCGATGCCCTCGGCGATTTGTTGAAAATTGGTCCAACAGGGACGAATGTGAATGACCTGACCTTTCTTTTTGCCTTTTAATGTATCTTTGATCTGGAGATTGAAAGAAATGATTGATCCGCTTGTAATACTGACTCACCCACTCCCACAGGAGTGGATTGTAACCCTCGAGGGCCATGTTCGTTTGGTGGTGGGCACTGAAGGTTTTCCTGGTGTTTCTCCCGAATTGCTTGAATATCTTCCCGAAGCGGAGGGGATTCTGAGCCTACTCACAGCTCGGATGGATGGGAGGTTACTCGATCTTGCTCCAAAGCTGCGTGTGGTCAGTAATATGGCTGTCGGCGTCGATAATATCGACATCCCCTACTGTACTGTGCGCGGTATTCCCGTTGGGCATACGCCGAGCGTTTTGACAGATGCGACTGCCGATCTGACGATGGCAATCTTGCTCTCAGCAGCCCGGCGATTACCGGAATCTGCCAGGGATGCCCGTGAGGGGCGCTGGGGAATCTGGTCTCCGACGGGGTGGCTTGGAGCTGATCTACGTGGGGCAACCCTGGGCATCGTCGGAATGGGAAAGATAGGACGCGCCGTTGCAACACGAGCATACGGATTTGGACTCCGTTTGGTTTATGCCGACCCAGCCCAATATCCAGAATTGGATGCAGCTTATAGCGCGCTGCGCATCCCCTTTGATGAGTTACTCCAAACCAGTGACTTCGTCAGCCTTCATTGCCCTCTGAATGAATCCACACGAGGGTTAATGGATGCATCCGCATTGAAGATGATGAAACCCAGCGCAATCCTGATCAATGCGGCCCGTGGCCCTGTTGTGGATAGCGTTGCGTTGGTACACGCTCTGACGGAGGGTTGGATTTCGGCTGCTGCGCTGGATGTAACTGACCCCGAACCTTTGCCAGCAACACATCCGCTTTTTGAATTGGAAAATTGCTTGATCGTGCCGCATATCGGTTCGGCAACAATTGGAGCACGCAGACGCATGGCAGAGATCGCCTGTGAAAACCTGCTGGCGGGGTTGGCCGGGGAACGCTTACCGCATTGTTTTAATCCTGATTGCGATGATAATAAAAGTGGTTTACCATCAAGATGAACTATAATTCTCGAAAAAAAAATGAGAAAAACTTTTCGCTTATATAATTTCCTGATTTTTCTTGGCGGCGTCATTGCTCTTTGTTGGTTGTTGGTTATCCCTGGAGATGCAAAAAATTCATG
>NZ_CEYOSI010000077.1:10399-14833 GCF_982879505.1 Candidatus Desulfolinea nitratireducens | reverse complement strand
CAATAAGGTGATAGAAGCCCTCCCTGAACTAAATTAAACATGTGATATTAGTCATTGGTGTGTGGTTTGTGAATGATTGCTAGATAAATAGGGCGATGATTTGGAGCTCATTGCAAATACACTCACCATATCCATGCCCGAGTAGGGTATGCTGAAGGGCCGCAGGTTCCTCATCCAGCGGCTCCAGAATATGCAAAAGAGCTAATTGCCCATCAAAGTGGTGGCAGTTGATTTGGGAAGAGCAACTCAAGCGTGGGTACGCTGTTACAATATTGAATCCTGAATTCGGAGTGGATGGTTATTTGCATGAGTTGCCATTCACCAAAGCTCCAGTTTCCAATCTATGGAAAGTCCAACAATGGATGTAATCTACAGAGCGAGAATATTTTTCTAAATCTGTAAAGAAAATGGATGCTACTTTTAGGTAATTTTGGTATTGCGAGGAAATTATTCAAGTTTCAATTATATTTCTTGAGAAACTACCATTGGTTTAGAAATACTCTGTTTTTAGGGAAGGAAATGTTCGGAGCAAATCCTATTCCACTCACAAGATTTTCAACAACCGCTAGGAAGAATTTCTTTTGGTGAATACCGAGATGCGCATCCAATTCGAGAGACATCTTTCAGATTTAAAACATTGGCTGGTGTGCCAACCCAATATGGATGTGCTATACATCAGTTACATCAATATTTTTGCCAATCCAAAAGTTAATTCTGCTCGTGTTTACGACTTTATTGGGTTATCCTTGGATGTAGAAAAAATGCTGGCAATTCCTAATCAAATCTTGTATCGCAATCGAGCGGGACAAGGCTGAAGGTGTGTATTTTCATGGAGCTAATTCGAAATAATGAATAAAGCAGGATGTATATTATTACTAGCTTAGGTACCAGGAATCTCTTGGCAATAACTTGGAAAAGATTTACCATACACAGGAAATTTCAATAAAGATTACAGGAGAAAATAATGACAGAACGCAAAAAAATTACAATACCCTATCTTTTCAAAAAAGTCATGGATGGCGAACCCATTTCCTGGCTGACTTGTTACGATTATCCCACCGCCTATTTGCAAGAGCAGGCTGGGATTGAGATGATCCTGGTGGGAGACAGCCTTGGAATGACAATGCTCGGTTACGATTCGACCCTGCCCGTTACGATGGATGATATGGTCCGTCACACCTCAGCTGTGCGGCGCGGCGCACCAACGGTCTTCATCATTGGCGATATGCCTTATATGAGTTATCAACCCAGCGTGGAAACGGCCATCCGGAATGCCGGACGATTCATGTCCGAAACCGGATGTGATGCCATTAAGCTGGAAGGTGGCGCTGCGATGGCAGACCGGATCAAAGGTATCACGGACGCTGGCATTCCGGCAATTGGACACCTTGGTCTGACGCCCCAATCCGTCAGTGCCTTAGGCGGATTCAAGGTCCAGGGGAAGGACGCCATACTGGCCAAGACCATCATTGACGATGCCAAGGCGCTTGAAAAAGCAGGTGCATTTGCCATTTTGCTTGAAATGGTACCAGACCGGATTTGTAAGATCATCACCGAGCGAGCCGAAGATTGCATCATTATGTCGCTGGGGTCCGGTCCGGATGCCCACGGCCAATTGCTGATCTATCATGATATGTTTGGCCTGTACCCAAAGTTCAAGCCCAAGATGGCAAAGGTCTTTGGGAACGCCGGTGAAGTTATCCTGAATGGCTTGAAATCCTATCATGACGAGGTCATCGACAAGATCTTTCCGGCTAGGGAAAATTGGTTTGGTATGAAAGATGACGAATACGATGAGTTAATGAAGATGCTGGACAAGTAACAATGGTTTAGATTTTGAGCTTGTTACTTGATAAGAAAGGAAAAAATGCCATTTGCCAACCGTACCAATCATTTAAAACCTGAAGGGGCTTATGAGGTATTGGCACGCGCCAACCAACTGGAGACTGCCGGAAAAGAGATCATCCATCTCGAGATTGGACAACCTGACTATCCCACTTTTGAAAATGTCAGTAGGGCGGGTATAGCGGCTATCCGAGACGGGAAGACGCGCTACACCTCCCCTTCAGGCATGCCATCGTTAAGGGAAGCAATTGCGGAGCAAGCCTCTCAGCAGCGAGGGATTGAGATTCACCCCGAAGAAGTCATTGTCAGCCCCGGTGGTAAGCCCAATCTGTTTTTTCCGACGCTGGCACTGATCGAACCTGGCGACGAGGTCATCTATCCAAATCCTGGATTTCCCACCTACGAAGCCATGATAAAGGTAGCTGGCGGCGTACCAGTGGCCGTTCCGCTATTGGAGCAGAATCAGTTTTCCTTCGACCTGGAAGCCTTCGATCGCCTCATCAATCAGAAGACGAAACTTATCATTCTGAATTCTCCGTCCAACCCGACCGGTGGTGTCATTCCGTCTGCAGACCTGGAGCACATCGCTTCCCAAGCTAAACGTTATGATTGTTGGGTGATGTCCGACGAACTTTACACCCGCATCGTTTACGATGATCTCGAAGCGCCCTCCATTGCGTCTCTGCCAGGTATGAAAGAGCACACTATCATCGTGGATGGCTTCTCCAAAACCTATTCGATGACTGGTTGGAGGCTAGGTTTCGGTATTATGCCCAAAGAACTGGCCGATCGCGTTGGGTTGCTGCTGACTCATGCTGTTGGTTCAACAGCCCATTTTACCCAATTTGCGGGGCTGGAAGCGATTACCGGCCCGCAGGAAATGGTAGATGTGGTGGTGACCGAATATCAGCGCCGCCGTGATGCCGTTGTGGATGGGCTGAATGCCCTCCCCGGTATAGTTTGCCAGAAACCACAGGGTGCGTTCTACGTTTTCCCCAATATCACTGGCACAGGGATGGGTTCAAGCGAGTTGGCGAATCTGATTCTCGAAGAGGCGGGCGTGGCCTTACTGCCCGGCAACTCATTTGGAAAACACGGTGAAGGTTACCTAAGAATTTCCTATGCCAATTCCATGCAGAATATTCATAAGGCTCTTGAGAGTGTTCGATTAATCCTTTGAATTTTTTCCAGAATACTGTATTCAGAAATAATCCCCAAGGTTATTGACTTGGGGATTATTTCTGTTTATTAATAATGAGGTTTGAAGCTTTACAAATACTCTTTTTCCATCATCACGAAATTAAATAAGGCGATTTTTGGATTGCTTCAGGTTGCGCTTAAAACGCAACCGCAAAAGTATCGTAATATGTTCCAGCCCCAAAACCATCAAAAAGGATGTGATCACCGGGTTTTATCAGGGGTAATTGGCGCAAAAATGCGATCATATTGGATGCTGCGCTAACATTCCCAAACTCACTAAGTATCCATGGCATCGGGATTTGTATCCCAATGTCCTTAAGCTGCTTTGCCTTTAACGAATTGATCTTCAAATTGGCATGGTGCACAATTCCTACCGTGATCTGCTTCGCAATTCCCATTTCATCCATCATGGCCTGGTACTTTTCATAAACATCGAACACAACCTGAACCCCCGTTCGCACAAAGAGCTTAACCATTCCCATGGGGCTGGCCATCGCTACTGATGATATCCTGTCTTCAGGTTCATGCATCAGCCCGGCAAAGCGGAGATGATTATCCCCGGACTGAGAAAATTCGATCATTGATTGATCCACTTTAGTTTGCCCGGAGTGTGGATAAGACATGGCCACAGTCAGCACGCCTTTTTCATCATATACCTCATGCGGCTTACCCACGAGAAACTTCATGGTTTGCCCCGGAATCACACCAATAACGCCAGCGCCATTCCCAAATAACTGCAATGCGCTTATATCCCGAGACTTCATAACCACCCTGCTTAGTCCTTCAATTCCCCCAATCAAAACCTTCTTTCCAAATAATTCCTTTGCGACATTCCTTTTTGTCTGTTGGTGAACCGCCAGGTCTGGATTCAACAGCAGATGCAATGCGCCCATTGAACTGTCGCAGGCTTTGTGAACGCTGATTTTTATGGCACTTTCAGGAATGCCTGCCTTTTTTGCGATCTTTTCCGTATAGTCGTCTGATACAGGCCCGGTCATGCCAATGAGCACTCCCTCCACCTCCTCAGGTTCCCACCCATTTGCTTTTGCTGCTTCACGCAAAAATCGTGCCCCCACTTCAACCTCCAGCTCGAGTTGCTCATCATCTGATAAAACGGGACCGTGATGTCTGTGGACAAATCCCAAAGGTGCCAGATTCATCCGCTCCTCCTTGAGAAGGGGTTTGCCAAGGTGATCTTCCAATAATGGAATCAATGCCTCATTATCATAACTCTTACCCCAGGCTCCGTAAGCTCCGCCGATACCAATCTCTGGATGGAAAACACGTTTAATACCAAAAGGAACACCCTCTCTGACGGGAATTACATCGGTTTCAACCTGTGGTTGCTCAAAAAATGGAGCTACAATATTTTGAGAGTTTTTCGATTTA
>NZ_CEYOSI010000077.1:8817-10389 GCF_982879505.1 Candidatus Desulfolinea nitratireducens | reverse complement strand
AATGAATTTATAAAATTTTACAAATATTCCTTGACCACCAGAACGGAATTATGTCCGCCAAAACCAAAGGCATTACTGATCGCTACGGCCACATTTTTCTCGCGGGCCTGATTTGGGACGTAGTCCAGGTCGCATTCAGGATCGGGGGTTTCATAATGGATCGTCGGTGGCAACGTATTTTCCCTGATTGCCTGTACGCAGAAAATGGTTTCCAGCGCACCTGTCGCACCCATCATATGCCCGGTCATTGATTTGGTGGAGGAGATGGCTGTATTATAGGCATGCTGTCCAAGCGCCGCTTTTATGGCTTTCGTTTCAGAAGCATCATTGAGCTGGGTCGCCGTGCCGTGGGCACTTATATAATCCACTTCATCTGGATTGACCTGAGCCGTCGCGAGTGCCTGTGAAATTGCTGCCGCGCCCCCAACGCCGCCCGTGGAGGGTGCTGTAATATGGAAAGCATCTGCGGTGGATGCATACCCGGCTAACTCCGCGAGGATATTTGCACCACGCCCAATTGCATGGCTTTCCCTCTCAAGCATCAAAATACCCGCACCCTCGCCCATTACCAGGCCATCCCGGTTCTTGTCGAAGGGAGCAGGGACTGTCGTGTAGTCATCATTCCGGCGTGATAAAGCGCCGATTCGATCAAATGCGGCGATTCCTGTTTCAGTAATTGTCGCTTCAGATGCACCCGTCAAGGCGGCATCGATCATTCCTGAGCGAAGCATCATCCAGGCCAGGCCAATTCCGTCAATACCAGAGGCGCAAGCGGATGCGACAGACATCGCGGGGCCTTTGATACCAGTATCAATCCCAATCATTCCTGCGGCGCCATTTGCCATCATCATTGGGATTAAAAATGGGCTCACACGTCTTGCACCCTCATCCTTAAGTGTGAATATTGCCTCTTCAAGAGAAGCGAGCCCGCCCATAGCAGAGGAGACGAGCACGCCAATCCGTGGTGCGTTTTCCGGGGTGACTTCCAATCCAGAATTTTGCAAAGCTTCTTGTGCCGCAGCGGTTGCGTATTGTTCAAAAAGATCCCGACGACGAGCTTCCTTTATGGGCATATAATTTTTTGGGTCAAAATCCTTCACTTCGCAGGCGATTTGCGCCATCCAGCCAGATGCATCAAAGCGGGTGATCGGGGCAACGCCAGACACTCCATTGACGATGTTTTTCCAGGTCTCCTGGACCGTTAACCCAACAGGGTTGATAGTCCCCATACCAGTAATGACAATTTTTTCCATGCTGCCTCCAAATAAATATTCTTCTAAAAAAGAGTAACCCCCGCGAGCGCACTTCGTCACGGGGGAGAGAGTTATTGTGAGACTATTTTTTCTCGAATTATATTATTCCCCCGGCTTGGGAAAATATTCTCCTTCAACCCACTCATCTCCCTCTGGTGTAATTTCTTTCTTCCAGACAGGAACGATCTCTTTCAGGCGGTCAATCCCATAACGTGCGGCATCAAAAACACCAGTGTCCCGATGAGATGCTGTGCAGGCGATCAATACTGTTGGTGTACGAGGATAGAGTTTCCCGATCCTCTGGACGATGGCAATTCCT
>NZ_CEYOSI010000077.1:0-8807 GCF_982879505.1 Candidatus Desulfolinea nitratireducens | reverse complement strand
CCTTCTACAGTGGGCCATTTTTCGCGGATTTCCTCGGCGACCTGGAGCATCTTTGCCTCAGCCATTGGTTTGTAGGCTTCGTATTCAAGATGATCTGTTTCGTGCGGCTTGTAATGTATCCCTTGTGCCTTGCCCGTACGCGTTGTTCTTCCGCGCACCATGCCTGTAAAAATTGCTGCTGCGCCTGTGGATGTGAGCGTGATTTGATCGAGGAGTTTGTTTAAGTCAAGTTCTTCCTCTGAGATGGAAAAAATGGTCGGGAATTTCATGGTGAAAGCTATCCTCCGCTTACAGGCGGAAATAAAGCGATCTCCGCGCCTTCAGGGATAAGCTCTTCATCAAAAGCGAATTCGCGATTAATGGAGATCAGGGTTGAAGGAAGAGATGCCTCCAGCGCAGGGATCTGGGCAATCAGGATTTCTTTGAGGCCTGCCACTGTGAGATGATTTTCAATTTCTAACTCCATGGAGCGACGCTCAGCCCGGGTGCGCAGCGTGGCAAAAAACATAATCTTGACCTTATGCATTGACCACATCTCCGCTCAGACCACCATGCTTTTCAACGAGACGTATATTCTCAATGTGCATGGTTTTTTCAGCAGCCTTTGCCATATCGTAGATCGTCAGGGCCGCGATAGAGACAGCAGTCAGGGCTTCCATTTCGACGCCGGTTTTGCCGCGTGTCCGTGTTGTGGCAGTGATCTGCACACCGGGTAGAGATTCGTCCAGATCGAGTTCCACTGAGATATGTGTCAGCGGCAGGGGATGACATAAGGGAATCAAGCCGGATGTCTGTTTGGCTCCGTTGATACCGGCTATTTGGGCAACGGTTAATACATCACCTTTTTTCATTTCCCCCGCTGCAATCAAATCGAAAGTCGCCTGTTTCATGTGGATTTCACCGCGGGCAACAGCGACACGTTCGGTATCTGGTTTTGCGCCCACATCCACCATATGGGCTTTTCCTGCGTCGTCTAAATGGGTCAATTTTGTCATAGGCGCATTATACCGCAGACGTTACTTACCGCTGACAGCATTTACTGGACGCGACACTATAACGCTTGCCACTGACAGTACCTACTGTATGCGGCACCTTACCCCAGCAGGTCTGTTATAATCGCCCCTTATGAGCATTGATATTGTCCGCAACCAATCTGAATCTTATTCAGTCAGTACGCCCGTTTTTGAAGGACCGCTCGACCTTTTATTGAACCTGATCGAAAGTGCCGAGCTCGATATAACAAGTGTCTCCTTGGCCTTGGTCACAGACCAGTATTTGGAACGTATTCGTGCGCTGGAAAACATGGATGCCGATGAGATTTCAGCATTTTTAGTCATCGCAGCAAAACTTGTTCAAATTAAATCAGAGGCATTATTGCCACGCCCGCCTGTGCGTGAAGCAGGGGAGGAAGACCCCGGCGAGGCCCTGGCCCGTCAATTACGACTGTATAAGAAATTCAAGGAAGTGGCAAACTGGCTGAGTGAGCGAGGCAAACAGGATTTGCGGACCTATTTGCGGATCGCTGCCCCGCCCAAAGTTGAATCTCGTTTCGAGATGGGGGATGTTACTCTGGCGGATCTCATTTTAGCCGCTGAAACGATTTTTGCCCGTGAAGTCGAGAAGGCCGAACTGGGGACGGTTATCCGTGCTCCAAGGGTGACTATTCGGGAAAAGGTTTCCCATATCACCAAAATCCTGAGTTCTGAAAAGCGGACGACTTTTCGCCAGATGGTTGAGGGGGCCAATAGTCGGATTGAGGTGGTGGTCACCTTTCTAGCTTTGCTTGAGCTGGTCAAACGATACCGGGTTGATGCTTGGCAGGATGCATTATTTAGCGATATTCACATCGAAAGAATGGGGGATTTATTGGCAGACGAGGACTTTGATATAGAGTTTGAGTAGGGTAAGTTTGGGGGAAAGGCAATTTGAATATGCTGATCTGAAAATCCCCTGACAAACGAATGGGATCGATGGCAAAGAGACCATTATTGCTGCGTCAAATCAATTCTATTTGTGCGAATATTTGGACCATCCAACCATCAAGGGCTTTATAGATATAGAACCCGCATGCTATAATGGTCCACATGGATTCTCTCATCGGTCTTGGTTCAGCAATCATCCTGACAAGCATTAGTTTTTTGCTAAGCCTTCGAGCAGGAATTCGATCTATTCAGGCGGGTCGTCATCTTGATAATTGGTCTATACGTCAAAAAAAAATGTGGACGGGGAGGCGTTTTTTGGGTGGGGCGGTGGCCCTGGGCATTCTTACTATTACCTTAATTACAATCGCAATCCCAATTTCTCGCGCAGATTCCCCTTCTCTACAAGGGGAATCTGCGCCGCAGCCTCTGGCACAGATACCAGAAAATTTAATAGAGATTGGCTCGTCTCCTGAACCAAAAACCAGCATCCCGGTTGCGACGGCCAGTCAACTCTCCCCATCTGAAACGCGATCCCGTCTTACGCCCGGGAACCCTTCTCAAACACCGACAACGGAAATACTTACAACACCAACCCTCACAATACCTGTCATTGTAGAGGCACTCTTCCAGGGAAATTTAACCCCTGAGGCTGGTGTATCCATCAGTTCCTTAAGATTTTCCGCCGAAATGGAGGATTACAAAGCAGTCCTCCCCAGCACATCCTTTTATAATCCAATAAAACGCATGTATGCCGTATTTTCATACCGGGACATAGCTCAGGGTGTACAATGGACAGCCCTGTGGTACCGGGAGGGGGAATTGGTAAATTTTGATACCGAACCTTGGAATCAAAATCCGACAGGAGTTGGGTTTACAGAGTGGAACCCGTCTCCCGAGAAATGGCTGCCTGGTATTTATGAAGTTCAAATTTTTATAGGACGGGAACTGCAATCAATAGGTCAATTTGAATTAAAAGGCGCCCCACCAACGCTGACTCCAACTGCAACAATGACATTCACACCCTCCCCAACCTTTACGCCAACCCGGACAGCAACTATCACATTTACCCCAACTAAAACTTCGACGGCTACGCACACCCCCACCAGGACGCCATCGCCAACTGCAACCTTTACGCCCACGCCGTCCAAAACACCGACGCGGACACCAACGTTAAAGTTTACACCTTCCAAAACACCTACACAAACACCCTCATTAACGCCTACAACGACCCATACGCCGACTCGGACACCGACTGCGACCCATACGTCGACGCCGACCAATACACCTACGCAAACGTCAACAGCGACCTTTACTTTAACACCGACGAATACACCCACGCGGACACCGACTGCAACCTTTACCTCTACGCCAACCAATACGCCCACAAAAACGCTGACTGCAACCTTAACCTATACTCCAACCAATACTCCGACTAAAACGCCTACAAGCACGCCGACAGCGACCTTTACATCTACGCCGACCAATACACCGACGCGGACACCGACCGCGACCTTTACTTATACACCGACCAATACACCAACGCAGACACCGACCGCGACCTTTACTTATACGCCATCCAACACGCCAACTGCGACCTTTACATCTACGCCGACCAATACACCGACACGGACGCCGACTGCCACCTTTACTTCCACGCCGACCAATACACCGACAAGGACGCCGACTGCAACCTTTACTTCAACACCGACCAATACACCGACGCGGACGCCAACCGCGACCTTTACCTCTACGCCGACCAATACACCGACGCGGACGTCAACCGCGACCTTTACCTCTACGCCCACCAATACCCCGAGTCGAACGCCAACCGCGACCTTTACCTCTACGCCCACCAATACCCCGAGTCGAACGCCAACTGCGACCTATACTTCTACTCCCACAGATACACCGACGCGGACTCCGACTGCGACATTTACCTCCACGCCGACCAAAACCCCGACACGGACGCCAACTGCGACAAATACATCCACGCCGACTAAAACACCGACCCGGACGCCAACTGCAACCCATACCCCTACGCCCACCTATACACCGACACGGACGCCAACTGCGACCTTTACTTCTACTCCGACAGATACACCGACACGGACGCCGACTGCAACCTTTACTTCTACTCCAACAGATACACCGACACGGACGCCGACTGCGACCTCTACTTCCACGCCGACCAATACGCCAACGGCAACCTTTACATCTACGCCCACGAAAATCCCGACGCGGACTCCGACTGCGACCTTTACGACCACGCCCACCAAAACCCCGACGCGGACTCCGACTGCGACCTTTACGGCTACGCCGACCAATACGCCGACACGGACGCCGACAGAGACATTTACATCCACCCCTACCAAAACGCCGACGCGTACCCCGACTGCAACCTTCACCTCCACGTCGACCAATACGCCCACAAGGACGCCAACGGCGACCTTTACTTCCACCCCGACGAATACGCCAACAGCGACAATTGATCCCAATTGTGATAAAGCTGTATTTATTGGGGATGTAAATATTCCTGACGATACCCTCTTCCCGCCAGGAGCACAATTCTCCAAAACATGGCGATTGAAAAATATCGGAACTTGTATCTGGACATCAGATTATAAGATTGTGTTTGTTGGTGGAGATACAATGGGCGAAAAGGATGAATTCCCTCTGCCTGTCACTGTTCAGCCTGGAGAAGTGGCAGATATTACTATTTCTTTGGTTGCACCGAATGGAATAGGAAATTACCAGAGTAATTGGCAGATCCAAAGCCCCTCAGGAAAGCTCTTTGGGATTAATAATAATATTAAAAATGATACGCCATTCTGGATAAAGATTATTGTTGGGATTATCCCGACTGACACGCCCACTGCTACTCCTTCTCCGACAGTCTCACCAACACCAATTGTCACCACAGAATATGATTTTAGTGCTCATACCTGCGAGGCAATCTGGAGAAGCGGAAGTGGCATATTATCCTGTCCCGGCGTGGAAAATGACGATCGAGGTTTCATTCAACCGGGTAATTCTTTCATCCTGGAAGGAAATAATCCTGCCACAGGTCCAGGTTTATTAACAGTTCCTCAGACCTCCAATAACGGCTTTATCCAGGGTGTTTTCCCCGCAACCACAGTTGTAAATGGGTCACGCTTCCAGGCGACTGTGGGATGCGAAGAAGGGGCAACATCCTGTGCGGTTCTCATTCGTTTGGATTACCAGGATGAAAATGGTCAAATTCACGAGTTTTGGGGATTTGGTGAAAGGTATGATGGACTCAATTTTGAAGTTGACCTGGACCTATCTCCACTCGCGGGTGAAAAGGTTAATTTTGTCTTCACAGTATTATCTCTTGGGTCACCCGATGGGGATCGAGTACTATGGATCGCGCCGCGTATCACTCTCGCTGAATTGCCCGCAACTGCAACTCCAACGTTCACCGTAGTGTCAACACATACGCGGACTCCCCTTCCGACCGCCACTCTTTCACCAACACCTTCAAAAATTTATAAGTATTTAAAGAAATGCATCGCCGGTCAGGAGTGCTTTACACCCAAAAAACGAATACCAAAATCAGACGGAAATAATTAGCTCAAGATTTGCAGCCAGGGGCAAAGGTCTACTGAATGCTCAGCAGAATGTTTATAATAATATTCAACGGGATTATTTATCAGGAGATCCGGTAAAAAATGCCCCAATTTCTTTCATATTTCCCTTCACCAGGATGAGCGCAAGGGCTGCTCCAGTGCCGTCTATTGTGACGTCAATCCAGCTGGCCATTCTTCCTGCCACAAAAGATTGATGGAATTCGTCTGTTACTGCGTAGAAAATGGCCAGGAGCCAGGCAAGTTTTAGTTTTGAAGGGTCAAATTTGAAGGCGAAAATATAAGCAAAAGCGAGCAAACCATATCCAAACAGGTGACCACCTTTTTTAACAAATAGATCCGCCCAATCAAACTCAGGCATGGTATCTGATGGAATGGAGGAGAAGAAAAAAATGGCAGCCATCATTATTATCGCAGGAAACCAGGAGGGGAAATATCGAAATATGTGTCGCATGAACATGATTGTATCGCTTTTTCACCAATTTCAAATCCAATTACGAAAGATTGAATTTCCATACGTATGTGTATTTTTGTACATGGTAAAATTAGACCAAATTTATCCAGTAAATGGGAGATATTCTAATGAATGACTTTTTACATCGGCCGGGATTCTTCGGTACCAGCGCAAACTTTGCCGCTGATTTTACTCTGGTGATGATGATTTTGATCGCCGCCCTTTTTTCAGTGGGGGTTTTTCTGGCTGTGAAAAAGAAATATGAGCAGCATCGCTGGGTACAAACAGCCGCTGCATCCTTGAACGCGTTTATGGTTTTATGGATGATGATCCTTCCCTATCGGGATTTTGTTGCACCCGGTATTCCAGCTCAACTCGGCGAGAAATTCCATGCCATCACGACCTTACACGCTTTTGTGGGTTTCTTCGCCCTCACCTTTGGTTTATTTGTCACCTTGCGCGGAAACGGACTGGTTCCAAAAGCTTTAAAATTCAAGAATTACAAGCTCTTTATGCGCATCGCATATGGCATGTATATGCTTACAACCCTGCTGGGGATATGGGTTTATCTGACCTGGTTTGTGAATAATCCCAATCCACCCACTTATTGATGAGCCTTTCAACAGCAAACACCACAGCCCTGACAAATCTGAAAAAAGATTGGATGCGCACAGGGCTATTTTTTATCCTTCTCACTGGAGCAGGGTATTTCTTGCTTGATCACTTCTGGGAACATAATTATGCGCTGCGCTGGCTTGGATTGACTGCCGCCCTTGCTGCATGGCAGCTTATTGCTCTTTGGCAGGCATTGCCCCAAAATCATCGAGCTGGCGAGTACGCACTCCTCCCTGACCTGGGATTGGGGAATCAACTTTCTCTTGTACGTGGATTTTTCATCGCCGCCCTGGCCGGATTTCTCTTCTCCCCATGGCCCTTCGGGTGGCTGGGATGGGTACCCGCCTTTCTGTATTTCTTCTCGGATATTACCGATCTTCTTGACGGTTATTTCGCACGGATTCAAAATCACGTCACGGAACTGGGTGCGGCGCTCGACATGAACAATGATTCCTGGGGCGTGTTGGTCGTCACTGGGCTGGCTTTTTGGTACGGACAGGTGCCTGTTTGGTATTTACCCGTTGGTCTGGCGCGCTATTTTTTCCTGGCTGGTCTTTGGATCCGTGAACGACAGGGAAAGGAGAATCTGGAATTGCCGCATAGTTTCCGGCGACGCATCTTTGCTGGTGTTCAAATGGGACTTATCACCGCCATGCTCGTACCCCTCTTTGCTCCCCCTGCAACTACGATTGCTGCGACCTTGTTCATGATCCCATTTCTGGGCGGCTTTCTTTATGATTGGTTTCTTGTTACCGGAAAGATTGATCCAGAAAAAGGAGCAGTATTTTTTGAAAATCTCCTCTCCTCCGCATGGATGCGCTTGTTGCCTCTTGGATTACGGATACTGACTGCAGCAGGATTGGCATATCTTGCATTGCTTCAACCCGTGGATATTTTTGGTCTTTATCAACTTCCCTTTGGCCCTCTCTGGCTTATCCTGGAAATCATTGTTATTTTAATGCTCATCTTTGGGGTGATGGGACGCCTTGCTGCTGTGTTCGCTCTTGTTTTTCTGGGGCTGATGCTCAAGTTCACGCTTCTTACACCACTCCATTTTAGCTTGCTCCTTTTTTCTGCAATTCTTCTTTTTACAGGGTCAGGTGCTCTTTCTATCTGGTCTCCTGAAGAATGGCTGATCTATCATCGTGCAGGAGAAGATTTCCATGCGTAGGAAGAAGTCTGCCCTTATTTTCCTGTGGTTATTGATCGCTGCCCTTTTTTGGTGGGCATGGCGGGATATCTCTCTCCTGCAAGTTTGGGATGCGCTCAGCCGTCTCAGTATACTATCTCTTGGGATCCTCCTCGCTCTCAATGGCGCAATTCTTCTGCTATTTAGCAGCCGCTGGTGGCTTATCATCCGTGCCTTGGGTTATAAGATCCCCTATTTTCCCCTCGCAAAATATCGCCTGGCCAGCTTTGGTTTAAGTTACTTTACGCCCGGCCCGCAATTTGGCGGTGAGCCGCTTCAAATATATTTTTTACATGCCAACCATCAGGTCCCGACCGATACCGGATTGGCTTCCGTCAGCCTCGACAAGTTGCTGGAAATGCTGGCTAATTTTACATTTTTATCGATTGGAATAATGCTTATGGCCTGGCAGGGCTTCCTTTTCCAGGAAATGACAGAAATAGTGGTTTCGTTTTCCACCACGATGGTCATCCTGCTGGTGGGCTACCTCCTCGCTCTGTTGATGGGAAAGATGCCTCTGACGTGGGTTTTAGGTTTGATTCCGCTAAATAAACGCTGGCAAACCTCCCTGAGAGCGACCCGCCAAACAATCCTCAACGCGGAATCACAAATCGGAGCTTTCTGCCGCCAACAGCCGCGCATCCTCATTCAGTCCAGCTTGCTTTCCGCATTGATCTGGCTATCCTTATTCGGGGAATACGCTCTCGCCCTGCGATTTTTGGGATTGGAAACGAGCTTGATCAACATCCTGACAATAATCGTTTTCGCGAGATTGGCCTTCCTGACACCCTTGCCGGGTGGATTGGGCGCTCTCGAAGCGGGGCAGGTGATCGCCATGCAATCGCTGGGTTTGGATCCCGTATTTGGGGTCAGCATGAGTTTATTTATCCGTGTCCGGGACACATTATTTGGTCTGTTCGGTTTATGGATCGGTAGTGCAGCTTCGCATAAAAATTCCCTTACGAGCAATAATAATTCGAGCGAGAATAAAAATAAACCAGTGTTTGGAGCAAAAAGTCCCA
>NZ_CEYOSI010000076.1:0-14839 GCF_982879505.1 Candidatus Desulfolinea nitratireducens | reverse complement strand
ATTCGTCCTTCGACTTCAGGCTCAAAAACAATCGCCTTCCGCTCAGGAACTGTTATCGTTTGTTTAAATCAAGAAACTATCTTCCATCATTTTATTCTTGACAGACCAATAGCAGGAAAGTAGTTTTTAGAATTTAGGTTTAGGAATCAAATAGGGCAGACCAGATAGTCGGCTGCCCTATTCATATTTAGGTTTGCTAATTAGAGCAAATAATCGCGCAATTCACGGCTGCGTGTGGGGTGACGTAATTTACGCAATGCTTTCGCTTCGATTTGCCTGATACGTTCACGGGTAACGCCAAAGTAACAGCTCACCTCTTCCAGGGTATGCTCTTTACCATTATTCAATCCAAAGCGCAGTTCCAATACCTGGCGTTCGCGCTTTGAAAGGGCAGAAAGTGCAGTCTGTACCTGTTCTCGGAGCATCTCACGGGCAGCCGCGTCCACAGGGGCAATGGCGTCCACATCTTCGATAAAGTCTCCTAGTTGGCTGGAATTATCTCCGCCAACTGGAACTTCCAGGGAGACAGGTTCCTCTGCAATCTTCAGGATGTCTTCCACTTTTTTTGCAGCGTTTTCCCAACGAGCCATTATTTCTGGCGAAATTGCTACGGATTTGCTTTGGGCGGTGATGATTTCCTGGATATCCTTTTGGGCAAGATATTCTGTTCCGAGTACCAGTTCTACTGATGAGGGGGTGCGACCCAGCTCCTGTGTCATTTTTCGCTGGGCGCGATAAATCCGACTGATCGCTTCAAATAAATGAACGGGAATGCGAATGGTGCGTGCCTGTTCGGCAATTGAACGGTTTATTGACTGGCGGATCCACCAGGTTGCATAGGTGCTGAATTTAAAGCCTCGCCGCGGATCAAATTTGTTAATCGCGCGTAGCAGGCCTAAATTTCCCTCCTGGATCAAATCCAAAAACGAGACCCCGCGTCCCATATAGCGTTTTGCCACGCTCACGACCAGGCGGAGATTGGAACGGGCAAGCGCCTGACTTGCCGTATCGTTTCTATAGGCGATTGCATCCAATTCAAATCGAAGGCTTTCATCATCAGGCAAATTACGAAAAAAAGTTTTGCGCACGGGCAATTTTTGAGATTTGCGGATATATTCAAGTAGCCATTTGGCGTATGAGAAAGGGAGCAGGTAAAAACACAGGAAAAGGCCATAAACCTGATGTGCAACTTGATTCCAGTGGTCGTTTTTCCCCCAAAGCCCATTATCAAGATAGGCTCGTGTATACGAGGGGGAGTCTTTTTCCCACCCATGGTGCAGCGATTGTGCTTCTGCCAGCATCAAGCCAAGATCGGGGAGCTCGCCCTCATCCTTGCTAATGGTTTTCTTAATTTCCTTCCAAAAACTGAGCAGATCTCCAATAATTGTCCGGTAGGTATTTGTCTCTAAAGAAATATTTCCCTGGATAAGCTGGCAGCGAGAATTATTTACAAAACGCAACCCTTCAACCATTGTTGCCAGACGGAATTCGCTATTTACATCAAGAAGCTCTACACGCCCGATCTCACGCAGATATAAGCGCACCGGATCATCTGAATTATCTGTTTGCAACGCCCTTTCGGCTTCTGCAGATTTAGCCGCCTCGTTTTCCTCGCTAAGCGGTCCATCAATTTCCGCAAGGCTGTCTTCGTCTGGCTCATCCAGATCAAAAGCACTCCTGCGTACGGTGACGAGAAGTTTCCGTTCATCAGCACCTAGCTCACGTGGCTTTTTTGTGGAATTTTTTGTCATCATCATTCCAATCTACGAAGGCTTAATCGGCGTTGTGCTTCATCCAGGGTACGCAGCATAAGGGCATGCTGCATCACTAATTCTTGATAGGAATTTTCTTCCAGATCACCTTTCTGTTGCGCTTCTTCCTGAAAAAAACGGAGTTGGTTCAGACTTTCGTTCAAGCCCAAGCGACGTAATTTTATCACGCCACGCAGTGCCTCTTCGAGCAAACGTTCCTCCACCGGGCTGAGCTCTTCCGTCTCGGCGAGGAGCTTTTTCTTCAGCTCAGCCAATGCCTCAGGGAGATTGGCTGAAATATGATCGTACGCTTCCAATTCATCCTGTTCCAGTGATGCCTTAACTGCCCTGAAGAGTGTCTGGTTCTCTGTATACTCGAAATCTTCCAGACTGAGCGCGTGTAGTCCCGATTCTTGTAAAGCGCGGTCGAGTCTGTAGAGTAGATTGGGGTTGCGGATCAGGATACCCAAACAGTATTCCTCGATCTTGCGGGCAGGATTAACAGCTGCAATACCTGCCGTAGATTGTTGGACTTCCTGGTCTTTTACGACCTTTCGTTTAGAGGATGGTATTCGTCTCACCCTCTTACCCCGGGCTTGCCCGCCGATTAATGCTCGTTCGTCTACTTTCAACATCCGGGCCAACTGCTGACGGAAAGTTTCCCTCTCAATCGGATTTGGCAAATCGGCGATCAGTGGCAAAACCTGCGCGGCGATATCGCTTTTCTCTTTCGGGTCATCAAGATCACGACCTACGGCGAGGGTTTCCATGACATGGGTCACAATTGGTTTTGCCCCGGCGATGATCTCTTTCCATTCTTCGGGATTGCGTAACACAATCTCGTCCGGGTCGAGGTCGTCTGGCAGACTGGCAACGCGCAGATCAGCCTGTAATCGGGCCTCATGCCGGAGATAGCCGCGGGCATCAAACCCCAACTCCCCTTCACGGTCGAGGGATTTTCGGGCCGCTTCCAGCCCACGCAGGATCGCTTTTTGTCCGGCTGCATCCGGGTCGAGGGCCAGCACGATATGATTACCGGGCGTATAGCGTTTGATCATCCGCAGTTGATCTTCGGTCAGGGCTGTGCCCATTGGTGAGATGATATTCTCAAAACCGGCCTGATGGGGGGTGATGACATCGAGATAGCCCTCCACGATCACCGCCTGGTCGCTAGAGCGGATTGCTTTCCGCGCCCGGTCGAGGCCGTAGAGCAGGCGTCCTTTATCGAAAACATCTGATTGGGGGGAATTCAGGTATTTTGGCAATCCTTCAGGATCCATTGTTCTTGCCCCGAAGCCAGCCATTCGTCCGCGTGCGTCACGGATCGGGATCATCAGTCGGTCTCGGAAGCGATCATAGCGTCTGCCCTGATCGTTTTCGGAGAGCAAACCAGCATCCATCAGATCCGGTTCGGTGTGTCCACGTTCGGTGAAATGTTTAAGAACATTATCCCAACCGGGAGGGGAGTATCCGAGGGTGAAGGATTCGATGGTTTCGTCGGTCAACCCGCGTTTTTCGCGCAAATAGTCGAGGGTCTTTTTTCCTGCCGGGGTCTTCAATTGTTGGTGATAAAAGAGGGCCACTTCTTCAAGCAGCGTGCGCAGATTATCATTGGCTTCTGCCTGCTCTTTTTGCTGGGGTGTGAACTGTTGCAGCTCAACGCCTGCCCGCTCGGCGAGATAGCGCAGGGATTCCTTGAAATCCCAGCCTTCCTTTTTCATGACGAATTTGAAGATGTCTCCACCCTCGTTGCATTCGCCGAAGCAGCGCCAGGTTCCCGTTTCGGGCCAGACGACAAAAGCAGGCGTTTTTGTATTGCTGTGGAAGGGACAGAAGCCGGTATGGTTGCGCCCTGACCGACGCAGCTTGACCCCACTCTCGGAAACGAGATCGACTATATCGATGCGGTCTTTTACTTCGTCAACAGTGCTCATTTTTTACCAGTTTGATTTTGGAAGGTTGAACAGTGTGAATTATAGACGATTTTGAGTTTTTTTACCTTTGCCCCCCTCTAGCTCCCCCCGTAAACGGGGGGAGAACTCATGAATATAAATTAAACCAGGTTTTCCAGGTAATCCAAAATCAGGCGGACGCCAAACCCCGTTGATTTTCTGGGGCCGATGACTGTCTTTTTGATCGTGGCCGTACCTGCAATATCGATATGTGCCCAGGGAATATCGTTCATCACAAATTGCTTCAGGAAGGTTCCCCCAACGATGGAGGTTGCCAGCGGAATACCGGCAGAATTCCTGAGATCGCTGTCGTGACCTCTGATAAGCTCAAAATACTCTTCGTCCAACGGCAGGCGCCAAATCAGTTCATCGGTACGGTCTCCGGCCCTTGCAAGCGCCTCGGAGAGCTCGTCATCAGTGGACATCACTCCTGCCCGAATATTGCCCAAAGCCACAAGGACCCCACCGGTCAGTGTGGCCAGGTCAATGATCGCACGCGGTTTAAGTTCGGTGCTGGCATAGGTCAGGGCATCGGCAAGCACCATCCGCCCTTCGGCATCCGTGGTGATGATCTCGATCGTTTTCCCCGAAAGGGATCGAATAATATCGTTTGGCCTGTAGGCATCACTGGAGATCATATTTTCCGCTGCTGCCACAATCCCGATCACGGGGATGGGCAAATTGAGCGTTGCGACGGCTTTCATGATCCCCAAAACGTTCATTCCACCGCTCTTGTCGAATTTCATCCCCACGATTCCCATGGTATCTTTGAGGGAATAGCCGCCCGTATCAAAGGTGATCGCCTTGCCGACGACAACCACAGGAGGCTCTTTAGCTCTCGACTCATGTCCGGGATGTTTCAGGATGATCATTTGGGAGGGGTTATTGCTCCCCAGACCAACGGAGAGGATCGCTTCTGCCCCCATTTCGGAAAGTTCCTTTTCTCCAAAAACAGTGCATTGCAAACCAGTCTCAGCGGCCAGAGCTTGAGCGCGTTCCGCCAGGCTAACCGGATTGATGACGTTTGGTGGCTCGTGGCTCCACTCGCGGGCCAAATTCACTCCCTCAATTACTGTTGTCAGGTGGGTGATTTTCTCCTGAAAAGTTGAACTATTTCCATTTACCAAAAGATGGACAGTAACAGGGCCGATTTCATCTCGCCGCGCTTTATAACGATCGAAGGAAAATGCACCCAAAAGCAGACCTTCACAGAAAGCATCCAGGGCATTTTCAACCCCGAAATCGGCGAATGCAGCAGATTGAAGTCCCACGCTGGAGGCCTGGTGTTCAATCAACCATTTGGCTGCAGCCTGGCCGGCTTTGCGGATACCCTTCGTGGAGATATTTTCTGCCACGCCGAGAGATAGGCGTAATTGGGAATTTTTTCCTTGGACAAGGAGGCTATCGCCAATTTTTTGTCCGGGTTTATCCGGGCTGTTTTTGACCGGAGCAGAAACCGGGACGATCATCAGATCGCCATCCCAAGCGTTCTCTTTTCTCACTTCCAATATCAAAGGGGAGGGGATTTGAATAGGGCTCATGAAGAAATTACTCCTTTAAATATATAAACGCCACGCTTGGTGAGTGGCGTTTATTCAGTTTAGAAACCTTCCAAATGGCTCATATTTGCGAGGCCGTCTGTCAGCGAGGCGATCCTGCCGACCAATGCCAACCGGTTTTCTTTGACCGCTTTGTCTTCGGCCATGACGAGGACGTTATCGAAGAACCCGGATATCGCGGGGACAAGTTCCACAACAGCGTTGAGCGCCTCGTCGATGCTGGATGGCTGCTCGTTGATCGTTTTTTGTATTTCCGCATATAGTTCTTTTTCAGCATCTTCAACAAGTTTTTTGGGGTCTACTTTCCACGCGGTACTTGCTTCTGCTGATCGACCAATGCGGACGCAGCGCGAATAGGCAGGGAAGATCGTTTCCCAATCATCTCTCGCAATCCAGGCAGATAATTGCCTGGCAGCATCCGCCGCACGTGCGGGAGTTTGGGCTTGCTCAGCCAAAACAGCATCGACGACATCGTGAGCGTAACCCTGTTCCCTCAAGACTACGTGTAGCCGTCCAGAGATGAATTCGAGAATCTGCGTTTTGATTTCATCGCTGACCCCGATGGGCTGGAGCATGGCAGCCAGGTCGACTGCTGCACGCAAATCGAGATCAAGATCATGCTCGAGGAGCGGCTGGACAACGCCAATCGCGGCCCGACGCAGGGCAAAGGGGTCCTTTGTTCCGGTTGGAGCAAGTCCGGCTGCGAAGAGTCCGACGAGAGAATCAATCCGGTCTGTCAGAGCAAGGCCCACACCGATCTCGCTCTGTGGGACAGTTTGATACTGCTCGCCGATCGCTGTTGCCACTTCCGCATCTTCACCTGAACGAAGCGCGTATTCGCGGCCGATGATGCCCTGTAGCGAGGTCATTTCGGTGACCATTTGGGTGACCAAGTCGGCTTTGGCGAGGTAAACGCTGCGCCCGAGATGCTTGATCTGCTCGACGTCTTTCAAGCCAAGCATGGCTCCCAATTCAGCGCCAAGTTTTAGCATCCGGTCAGATTTATCAAGCATGGAGCCAAGCTCGGTCTGGAAGGTCAATCCGCTCAGATCAGGGCGGAAAGCCTCGAGAGGCTGTTTGACATCTTCGCGGACAAAGAAATTTGCATCCGCAAAACGGGCGTTGATGACGTGCTCGTTGCCCTGTTTGACGGTGTCAAGATGTTCGGAGTCTCCGTTCCTGACTCCCACGAAATAAGGCAAGAGGTTTGAAGGTTGAAGGTTGGAAGGTTCACTTGCAACCTGGGTTTTTGAACCTTCAACCGCAAAATATCGTTGATGTTTTTGCATGGTCTTGATGAGTACATCACGCGGAAGTTCGAGGTATTCGGAGGGAAATTTGCCGATAAACGTAGTGGGTATCTCCACCAGATGGGTCACTTCGAGCAACAGGTCATCATCAATCATTGCCTCGCCGCCTACAGATGCTGCAGCTTCTTTGACCTGCCCGGCAATCATCGCTTTTCGTTTTACTTCATCCAATACGATGCCTGCTTTTTCGATAATCTCAAAATAGGCATCGGCCGAAGAAACTTCAATCTCAGGGGAAGCATAGGGGCGTAAGCCGCGCGTTGTATTGCCTGCGATCACTCCCGCATATTCAAATGGGATCACTGTCTCACCAAGCATGGCCACAAACCAGCGGATGGGGCGTGAGAAGGCGACTCCGCTTTGATTCCATTTCATCGATTTGGTAAAGTGGATCTCGCCGATCAGCTTGGGCAAAGCCTCGAGCAGGACCTCACCGGAGGCCTTTCCGGCTTGCTTGACGATGGCGACCACGTACTCGCCTCCGTCAAGCTCCCGTTTCTCGAGCGACTTAACCTCAACACCTTTACCGCGCGCAAAACCCATCGCAGCTTTGGTGGGATTCCCCTCAGCGTCGAATGCACGGGAGGTGGGTGGTCCTTTGGCGAGCTCTTCGAGGTCGGGTTGTTTGGGAGCGAGATTCTCAACGAAAACGGTAGCACGTCGAGGGGTGGCGTGGATCCGAATTTCACCATGTTCGAGACGCAGCTCCTGCAGCCAGAGCGGAATCCGCTTGCGAAGCTGGGCAAGGATGGCTTCCACATCCCCATGAGGCATTTCTTCGACGCCAATTTCGAGCAAGAAAGACGTTGGACTTAAGACTTCAGACTTCAGCGTTGGGGCTTTTGCAGAAGTCTGAGAACTGATGTCTGAGGTCTGAAGGAGCGGATATTCAAGCCTTTGACGCTGCTCGAGATAAGTTTCGGCAACGCGACGAGCCAGCCCCCGCATTTTGCGGAAGAAAGCCTGCCGTTCGGTGACGCCAACCGCGCCGCGCGTATCGAGGATATTGAAGGTGTGAGAGCATTTCAAAACATAATCGTGAGCGGGGAGAACGAGACCGGCATCGAGACAGGCGTTGGCTTCGGCGTCAAAGTTTTCGTACATCTGGCGCAGACGGTCAACATCGGCGATCTCGAAATAATATTTGCTGTGTTCGTACTCTTCCTGATGACGGATCTCGCCATAGTTGACGGCCTCGCTCCAGGGTTCATCCCAGATGGCGGCGGCATTATTGAGGGCGATCAGGATGCGCTCAAGACCATAGGTAATTTCGACAGAAACGGGTTCGAGGGCCACGCCACCGACCTGTTGGAAATAAGTGAATTGGGTGATCTCCTGCCCATCCATCCAGACTTCCCAGCCCAGCCCCCAGGCGGAGATGGCCGGCTGCGCCCAGTTATCCTCCACAAAGCGGATGTCATGCTGGCGCGGATCGATGCCGATCGCTTTGAGCGAATCGAGGAAGAGTTGTTGCGGATCACCGGGATCGGGTTTCAGGATGACCTGAAATTGGGTGTGCTGCTGAAATCGATTCGGGTTCTCACCATAGCGCCCGTCGTCGGGGCGAACGGAGGGTTCGACGTAGGCCACGTTCCACGGCTCGGGGCCGAGGACGCGCAGGAATGTGGAGGGGTTCATTGTCCCCGCGCCGACCTGGGTGTAATAGGGTTGTCCGATCAGGCAGCCGTGTGCGGCCCAGTATTCCTGGAGTTGGAGGATGATGCTTTGGAGGGATTGTTTTTGGGTCATTATTTACTCATTTAGGTTTCGGGATAATTTCGAAGGGATTATACCGTGTTTAGGACGTAGGGGTGGGTAGTAGTGTGCCTTTACGCGATGTTTTCAGTATTTTCCTCGTCCTTTTCCCAGCGCGCGGGATTGGCTTCAATATAATCCCAAATGCGGGACATTTCCCGTTCGTTGCGGATGATGCGATCATAATAATTGCGTTGCCAAAATTTGGTGATCGCACCTGTCCCATCAAGGGCATTTATTTCTTTTGTAGATTGATATTTGAAATAGGCAACGATTTGTCCCAAGGTAGGATGTTTTTGAAATGGTAGGGGCAGGGTTTCCCTGCCCTGTTGGGATTCTTGTAATTCTTGTAATTCGGTATCGGACGCGGGAACCGCGCCCCTACCCTCGGTAATCATAATTATTCCGTGAATATGATTTGGCATAATCACAAATGCCCCCAATTCAACATTTGGAAAATGTGTTGGAATTTGATGCCACCATTTTTGAACAATCTCCCCCATATCATTCAAAACCATTTCCTCGTCTACAACTTTGCCACATAACGTTTCCCGTTGCCATGTTACAACCGTGACAAAATACGCGCCAGCCTGCGCATAATCGTATCCCTTCAGGCGGATCGAACGGCGATGATGGATTTTTGGATCGAATTCATTCACCGTTCTTCCGCAGCGCCGCCAGCGGATCTTCGCCGCGCCAGGATGTCAATCCATGCAGGAACAAACCAAACTGAGAAAACCCGAACCACAGCAAAAAAACGGTCAGGATGATCGAAGCGCGGTCGACCCAGCCCGGAAAATCTTTTTTTAGCGCGGCAAGTTGCTCGCGCCAGCCACCGATCTTGGTATCATATTGATCCACCACAACCATAAAGTCCCGAATATTTTCCCTGGTCTCCTGTAAATCACCGCCCAAAAGATAGGAGCTGTCATTTAGAAAAGTGGAAGCTTGCTCAGCCATTTCCCCGACGCGGTCCACCTCACTCTCAAGGGTGTTGGTCATCTCGATAAAGAAAGTCAGAATTTCATAATCCGGAACTTCCAGGTTGACAAAGGGAATCTTGTTGATCAGTTCGATGGATTTGCGTAAATCATCCAGGGTTTTCTGTGTTTCGCCAATCTTTTCTTTGGATATCTCCAAGCTTGGCGTGATGGTTTCATCCAGCATTCCGGTGACAGCATCCAGAAATTCCTTTGCCTGGGCAGATTGCTCACTGATTGCTTCCAGCGATTCTTCGGCTGAATCAATGAATCTCAAGGCACGTTCCATCTCATCCCGGGCACCGTGCAGGGCTGTTTGCGTCAAATCAAGTTCATCATTAGCGGCTATCAGCCTGGCAGTCAATTCAAGGGTCAGGGGCTGGTTGTAAACCCAGGCAGCTCCAATCCCGACCAGGCTTAATACCAGCAAAATCAAACTGAGAGCAATCAGGATCCCACTGAGAATTTTACGCGCCATTTTGAACCTTTCTTTGATATAGGTCAATTTTAGACTAAGCCACCAGCCATGGATTTTCCGCCCAGCAAGTGCAAATGGATGTGATAAACCACCTGCCCGCCTTCCGGTCCGGTATTGGTGATCAGCCGATAACCTTTTTCAGCGATCCCTTCTTTGATGGCAAGTTTTTTGGCGACCAACTGCATATGTCCCAAGACAGCCTCATCTTCAGAGGTAGCTTCGTTCATCGAGGGGATATGTTTATTCGGCACGATCAAAACATGAACGGGAGTTGCGGGTTGGATATCGCGAAAGGCTGTTACGCGATCATCGCGATAGAGGATCTCTCCTGGGAGTTCATTGGCAATAATTTTACAAAAAATACAATCTTCAGACATCCTATCCTCCATTACTTTGGATTCTTTTGAAAACGCTAAACACAAAGGGCTCAAAGGTACACAAAGAAAACCAAAACTTGATTCAGTTTTTCCTTTGTATTACTTCGTGTT
Organism: Candidatus Desulfolinea nitratireducens; assembly: GCF_982879505.1. Classification (NCBI taxonomy): domain Bacteria; kingdom Bacillati; phylum Chloroflexota; class Anaerolineae; order Anaerolineales; genus Candidatus Desulfolinea; species Candidatus Desulfolinea nitratireducens. The sequence goes on along the minus strand of NZ_CEYOSI010000076.1, from coordinate 4,566 downwards.
TAAAAAAAACTACGGTACATGAGTCGGGATCGGACCATACCCTGGGACACAGACGATATCGTAGTATTCCAACTCCACCGCTTTATTCTGCTCGGCATAGGCCGCGGCTTCTTTCCCGATCACCCGTACTTCATCAATATGGGCGCCAGCTGCAATATCAATATAACGGGGCAGGGTCATCAGGGGATCATTGATAGGGCCTTCTGGGATGAAATAAGGACGCTGTTCATCTTTGATATCTGTTTGGGGAACCCAATTGAACATCACCGGGCCGCGTGGATTGGTGGTAAATCCCAACCTATACCCAAGGTCACGCGCTGTTTGTACTGGTCGCTCACCAAAACCGCCCCCGGGCCAGATGATCGCGATTGGCGTTTTATTGAAATGTTCTTGAAGGTCTGATATTGACCCTTGTAACTCTCCAAATAGAAATTCATCCGATGATGCATTACTCATTGGGGTATTATGAATATAGCCATGAGCTTGGTAATCTATCCAGCCTTCTGGAGCGAGGGCTGTATTTTCATCTCTGGTGGTCTGAAGAATAGCAGGCCCACTGATCCACGCATTGACAACATGCCAACCATATTTTTCGTAAAAAGGACGAAAATGCTTGTTAAAATACTGGGAGTGGTGTGTGTCATCCACAAGTAATAGTACTGAACGAGAGGGTATCTTTGCGTTAGTTTCTAAAAAACCAGCTAATTGTTCCATCGTAATCGCCATAAATCCTTGTTCATGGAAATTTTCAAGAAGCTTACGAAGTTCTCCTGCATTAATTTGATAGAGCTGATCGGGCACGCCACTAGTAATCCAGTGGATCATCACCACCATGACAACGGTCCCAGGTGCGCTATTATTTGGATCCCATTTGGCATTGAGATATTGGCAGGTATCAGATGTATAGGTTCGTGGCGTATCCTGAGGATGTAGTATCGCCGATTGATAGATGGATGGCAGCGCTGGTGGGGTGCGGATCGCGGTTGGGCTGGGGATGGGTGTTTCGGTTTGGAGAGGGGTTGGCGGGACAGCCTGGGCGGTCTGCGTATATTCTGCCTGGATAGTTGCCAATGCTTCAACTGCAATTTGAGCTGGATCGAGCGTGGGTTCGGGAGGCGTTGTAGGCTGGCAGGCGGTCATTAAAATGCCGAGCAGGGCCAAGGAAAGGGCAATAGGAAAATATTTAGATTTCATGGGGCAATTCTACTCGAAAATTATTTTACCCCCAGAATCCCACCAATAGAGGTAGCCTCTTCTGTCGCCCGCAAAATTGCCTGTGCCATCACTTCGGCGGCAAAGGCACCTACAGTTGAGACATCCGCTTTTTTATTTCCCGTTGAAAGCGCAAAAATTGTGTCGCCATCAAGCATCGTATGGGCCGGGCGGATCGTGCGTGCCAGACCATCCTGGGCCATTTGAGCGACCTTTGTCGCTTCAGATTTGCTGAGTTTGGCATTTGTCGCTACTGCACCGATTACGGTATTGCCTCGTGCGGCAAACTTCATTACAGTGCGACCGGATAAAGTTTGCATGACCCTCAGCGTATCGGCAAATTCACCTTCAGTACCAAATTTAAGGGGACCGACTTCGGCGGATCGTGCGCCGGCCAAAATTGCTCCCGTTTGTGGGTTGATCACGTCCCCAAAGGCGTTGACCGCCACAATCGCCCCGACGATGACTCCGCCTCCGATTTCCATACTGGCCGTCCCCAGACCGGCTTTCATCGCCTGTTTCATTCCCAATATTTTACCGACGGTTGCCCCGGTCCCTGCACCAAGATTGCCGACCCCTGTATTTTCTGTCGAAGCGGATGCAGCGGCACTGTAGCCCATCTCAGCGTCCGGGCGGATATCTGCGCGTCCCAGAGCGAGGTCGAATAAGACAGCTGCGGGGACAATGGGTACTCGCGCCACGCCGACATTTAATCCGATCTTCTGCTCTTCGAGGTAGCGCATTACGCCTGTTGCCGCATCCAACCCAAAAGCGGAGCCGCCCGATAGCAGTACAGCGTGGATCTTCTCGACCATGTTGACGGGGTTGAGCAAATCGGTTTCCCGTGTGCCCGGCGCGCCGCCACGTTGATCCAAGCCACCGACCGCACCTTTCCGACAGAGGATTACAGTGCAACCGGTAAGGGCTTCGTCATCCTGTGCGTGACCTATCTCGATTCCAGGGATATCGGTAATGCTGTTCTTCATGGGCTATTTCAGGCTATGCAATAAATCAACTAATTCTTTCCATTCCTCTTCAAAGAAATGCAGGGTGACGTTATTTAACTCGATATGATAGGTTGTTTCGCCATCTGGTTCTTCGGCTTTCCAGATCATATAATTGTTGGTTTCTGCCATTGTTGTAGTTTTGGGTTCGTTTGTTTCGTCCATTTTATCTCCTGTGGTAAAAAAATAAATCCCCCGCAGAGATAGCTCTGCGGGGGCGAGAGTTTTGATTTACCCGCATCCTGCGATGAAGGGAAAGAATGTGCACCAACGCAAGGTGGCATCCACCCACCAGAAAAAAGCGCCACACGCACAGATGAGTACCAATGCACTAACGCCAAGGGCCACGGGGAGAGCGGATCGTTTCCCAGTTTGTGAGGCGGAAGGAGGTGCGACCGGTGCCGGGCCAGCAGGTACCTGACCTGCGTACGCTTGTGGAGGTGGCGGTGCCACTGGTTGTTGACGCGGAGCAGCTGCCGGTTGAGATGATGAGGAAACTACTGTCGCGTCAGGGTCAAAGCTGAGGGCTTCAAATACGAATGATATGCCTTCACCCAATGCAACCAATTCCCCAGCTTTGAGGACATGAGGTCCTGAGATCCGTTTACCATTGACCATGGTGCCGTTGGTTGATCCAGTATCTTCGAGAACAATCTTCCCCCCCTGCGCGGTCAACCGTACATGGTAGCGTGAAATCTCTGCGTCATTGATCGAGATCGTATTTCCGGGATCACGTCCGATCGTTGATTGTGCAGCATCAAGAGAATAGGTCGCACCCGGGTTTGGACCGTTACGCATCACCAGTTGATATTGAGTACTCATAGTTCCTCCATGATTAGACATGATTCCAATAATTATTTGTAGTGTACCGACTTCAAAGGAAAATGTCAATTCGTTCTATTTGGCTATTTTGCAAAAACTCGTTGATAAAGATCAGATGAAAGCAAATTTTGCGGGTCGCAACGCTCTTTAAGTTTGCGGAATTTCAAAATTGTCTGATCACCGAGGAAGCGACGGGCTGTCTCTGGTGTGGTTTCATATTTTTCGCGAAATAATTACAAAACTATACGATCAGAACCAGACCAGACACCATATTAAACTTGGTATCTGTTTTTGTTTGTCACTGTGTAGCAAAATCTGTACTGCTGGTCTCAATTTTATAAATTCCGGGTCGATTTTGAGTTTGAATTTCAATCTCTGTTGCACAACCTGTCACCAAAGGGGCATCTCTATTGGATTGAAGTTGATCGGTCGTTCCCAAGAAGAAAACCAAACGGTCATTAACCATATCATTGGCCGGAAATACACGAATAGTTGAATCTGCAGAGTGAGCTTGAGCAAGCAACTCCATGTAAAAATCATCTATGTTTTTTTCTGTGCCATTTGCTTCAAAATCACTCAAGCAGATTTCAGGGGCATAGCCACAGGAAGACATCTCATCGTTATTTACCAAATCTATATAAATTCCCGAATGAACCTCTACCGCAAATGGCTCTTGGTTTATGGGACAGGTAATTTCAGGAATAGTTGGAGCCGTGCTCAAATTTAGGATAATGAGGGGGGCAATAATTGTCAAAAGAATTAATAAAACAGCTGTATTGTGCACGTGCCTATCTGAAATATTATCCTTTATTTGGTGTTGCATTTTTGGAAAAATTGAACTGATCGCAATTGTGGGTAAGATAAAAAAGAAAGGCATGGTACTGGCGTAAAATCTTCTCCCCCCATCCACCGGAGGTAGGAATGGAATGGAAAGAAATACGCCAAAAAAACAAGCCAACCATAAAGAAGATGTAGACAATGCCCTTTCTTTTATTAAAACAACCCCTCCCCATATAAGTAAAGCCAATCCTGCAAGCCAAAGAAATATTTGTACTGCGCTGTTTCCACGCGGTGAATAAAAGCTGAAAACTCCCGGTTCCCCTGGGATAAAGAAATCCCTATAAGATTTGGCTATTCCAATCAGTAAACTTGTAGGGTGCGCAAGAAAATTTTGTGCTGTTGCGCGAAGCACCACTTCAGGGTCTCTGGTTTGTAGGTCTTTGATGGCACTATGCCAACCACTCCCTCCTTCGACCTGGCCATAAAGCATATATGAAAAGCTACCAAATGTTTGATTGCCCGGTTCAACGACCAATCGGGGATAGATGGTATTTGTAAGCAAAAATGCTGCTAAAACAGTAAGAAGTATTATTCCTGCTAGTCGAAACGAATATTTATTTTGACCCCGAAAAGCCCACCCGGCCCATAAGACCAACATAGGAAAGATGAAAAAAGCACCTGCTCGCGCGCTGACTCCAACCATTAAGGTGAAAATACCTAAAATCAAAACACCGATTTTATGTGTTTC
>NZ_CEYOSI010000075.1:0-14841 GCF_982879505.1 Candidatus Desulfolinea nitratireducens | reverse complement strand
GAATAATTACAGAACCCTCTTTTCCAAGTAAACAGGAACCACTCAATAGGATCTTGATCCTGTGGTGGAGAGGGTATTTTCTCATCGTAAAATATCTCGGAACGAAGATAGCTAGTGATAGCGAAGGCTTGGTCATAGGGAGTTTCCTGGTTGAGAGAGAGCTCCGCTGCAAGTTCGCGGATGCTTTCAGGAAAATCTTCAGGAAGCTGGAGATAACGCTCAACAACCCAATCGGGGTATTCTGTTCCGGCCTGACGCATTTTAGCTATAGTTGGTTCAGCAAGAGCTGATTTTATGGTATAGCTCTCATTTGAATTTAGTGATGATTGGGCGAGCAACCGACTAATATCCATAGTCCCATCAGGTAAAGGCGTATATACCACCTGTGTATTTGAGCTGATATTAATTGGTTGTTGAACAGTTAACAATACGCTTTGGGATGGGATTTTGTTGGTAAAGACAAACTCTTGAAAGAAACTGGTATCTGTATTTGGTGGGTGGATTTCTACCATGGATGGGATGAATCTGGTGAGAGTATCTTGTGAGTGACTCCAATATCCATCTTCGTAAATATCGTATACGCGTAATTTCCAATAATACCGTTGAGCCAAGCGCCCGTCTGAGATATGGGCTGTAAAAAGTATTTGATTGTTCTGAAAAGGTCTTTCGCCTAAGAGCAATCTGGATTTATATAAGTCTCCGCTATCTTCTACTGGTTTTTCATCAATAGACGCAAAAGCATTGCCTAGTTGTTTTTGTGCATCAGTCAAGGAGCCGGTTGAATTTTGCCACCAACTTGCAATTGCAGCCCATTCAGCACGAGAGCTTGGGATACTCCAGGCAAACAAGACTATGATTGCGGTAGCAGAAAGTGTAATGATCGAGATATCAAGTCCAATACCAGGGTCTGTAAATACATTTTCCCTTTGCCAACGTTCTTTATTTTCCAGAAAATTTAGGCGCCCTAGCAAAACAAAGACAAAAAGGAAGTAAATGCCTATACTCCAAAACGAAGTTTCACTTGTCTGATCATAGTATTGAACAATGAGGATAATCAAAGTAGATGGAAATAATGCCGCGATGATGTTTTGATACCGTACAAAGACGTAGCTTGCATATAATCCTGTAAACCAAAAAACCATCACCATGAGCATAATAAAAAAGATGTGATCATCTACTGGTTGTCTTTCAGCCAATTGGTTAAATCCAGATAACAGACGGCTGCTGCCTTTTGTAATCCGAGTAATGAGAAGATGTTTCTGGTCTATGATACTGAGTAATTGCCAGGGCACAATTAATATGCTAAAGCTGAGCGTAAGCAATATTACTCCGAATTTTTTTAAGCGACTTATTCCAAGAGCAAGACCGAGCAACAAACTCAAAAGACTAACATTTCTTGCAACCTCAAGATCAGGCGTCCAGTCGGTAGAGACTAGCCTTGCAGAAGAAGTAAAAAGAATCATAGCAAACAGGATAATTGCGGGAATATCTCGCCAACGAGTAAATGACTTTTGCATGCGTTGAGTGTACAATAAAAGGGCATTTATCGTCAACTCAATAAGCGCCCCCATTAAAATCATTCCTCCAAAAAAATATTATTATCTCCCATGGTTGCCATTTTTATCTTTTCGCTCTTCACATTAATTACCATGAAATTAAAAGATTTACCCCAAAATCTGAGAACACTCTCTGTTATAATCGGCAACACTTGTAAACTATGAAATTATAGCTTCGGAGAACTTTTTTACTAATGACGCTGGAACGCGGTGCAATCCTCCACAATCGTTATCGTATTATGGAAATCCTTGGGCAAGGGGGAATGGGATCGGTCTATCGCGCCGTAGATGAAAATCTCGGTGTAGATGTTGCTGTTAAGGAAAATCTTTTTACAACGGATGAGTACGCACGCCAATTTCGGCTTGAGGCCATTATATTGGCAAATTTGCGCCAGCCCAACTTGACACGTGTTACCGATCATTTTGTTATTGAGGATCAAGGGCAATACCTTGTCATGGACTATATCGAGGGCGAAGATCTTCGCCAAAGGATGGAGCGTACCAGCACCCTCCCCGATGATGAGGTGATCTTGATTGGCGCGGCGATGGGCAAAGCGCTTCATTACCTCCATTCGCGAAAGCCACCTATTTTACATCGGGATGTGAAACCAGGTAATGTAAAAATCTCTCCTAATGGAGAAATTTTCCTCGTCGATTTTGGTTTGGCAAAAGTGATCCAAGGGAGTCAGATTACTACAACAGGCGCACGCGCCATGACCCCTGGCTACTCACCACCTGAACAATATGGCACAGCGCGCACCGATCCGCGGACTGATATTTACTCATTAGGTGCCACCCTCTATGCCGCATTGACAGGTGTGATCCCTGAAGATGGCCTGGCACGAGCCATGGAAAATGTCGAGCTGACGCCAGTTCGAAAACGTTCGCCAAAAGTTTCTCGACGGTTAGCCGTAGCAGTGGAAAAAGCAATGGAAGTGGATGCAGATGATCGCTTCCAGACGGCCGATGACTTTCGAAAAGCTTTGCTTGCTTCTAGTTCTAAGACACAGCGGCTTGTTCAGGATGATTTCAATATTACCCCATCTCCTTCCGTGCCGCTGGCTTCAATTGAGAAAATTTCTGTAGATAAGGCTAAAGACACTCCGGATAAGGATCTCTCTATGATTGGGGTCCCACTCACACCTCCGGTCGCAGAGTCACCACGTAAGAAACGTCTTAAAGAGCGCCGTAAAGAACGCTGGAAATTCATTCGCTTCTTGCTGATATTGATTTTTATTGTTGTTGGTGCCGCCGCAACAGCTTTGTATTATCCACAAATTTCAGCCACGCTTGCTGACTTTGGGTTAATTGCTGCACCAACAGCTACCCCAACCACTGTGTCTCCTCTAGAAACGGCGACAGAGGCGCTGCCCCTTCTTAATGAGTCTGCAACTGCAACGGAAACTGTGGAACCAACTGCGACGGAAACCGAAGTGCCAACTGCGACAATTACCCCAGTGTTTACATCAACCCCCACCGACACTCCCATCCCATTAACAACCCCGCTTGGGGGAGATCCAGGGCAAATTGCCTTTGTTTCTGATCGCGCCGGTACTCCTCAAGTTTATCTGGTAAACACCGGAGGGAAGGGAATCCGACCAATTACTAACTTATCTGACGGGGCCTGTCAGCCGGACTGGTCGCCTGACGGAGAAAAAATAGTTTTTGTTTCCCCCTGCAAGGTAGATCAGGATATATTAACAGGCTCCAGTTTATATGTCGTTGATGCCGATGGTACAAATCTGTCTCAACTCACCACAGCTGCCGGTGGAGATTTTGAGCCAGCCTGGTCGCCTGATGGCAAACGAATTGCATTTACCTCCCTACGCGATGGCCATCTGCAAATATATACAATTAATCTTGAGGATAACAATGTTCACAGATTAACTGATACAAACAGAGATGAATTTGCTCGCCAACCAGCCTGGTCGCCATTTGGGAATCAGATCGCCTATTCCATTCGCCGATATAGTGCTTATCAAATTTGGGTAATGACTGATACGGGACAATCATCAGAGCAAATTACCAGAAGCGGATACACTTTTTGGGATATCCTTCCTGTTTGGTCACCTGATGGAACGGCCATTCTGTATAATCAGCACTCTTCAGGTATTACCTCGAGAACCTGGTTGATGAGTATTGATTATGAAAACCGAGGTGGAGAAGGAGTGGATGTGGACGCAACTCCTCTTCCTGTAAGGGATGTAGATTACTCAGAAGATGGGTTATTGCTCGCTTTTGAAGGCAAAGATGGTAACAATCGCGATATATACTTGATGACTGCTTCGGGTGATTCCCGCACCCGGTTGACAACCGATCCTGGGAATGACATTGATCCTGCCTGGAGACCACTTCCCTGAGAATACCCTTTCAGTATTTCCATAAGCTGCCGTGAGATTGGCAGCTTTTTTCTTTAAAGTATCCGTTAACGAACTTCTTATTTGACGCTCATTTTTGCGCATGGTATCATCGTTTGCTATAGACTTAGCACCCTGTTCTTGAGGGTGCTAAAAAGATGCCTGTGCCGATGAATAAACTGACTGAACGCCAAAAAACGATTCTGATGCTGGTAGTGCGCGAATATATTGATAGCGGACAGCCGGTCGGTTCAAAGTTGCTGGTTAAGAATTATAGAATGGATATCAGCTCCGCGACGGTACGCAACGAAATGCGTGCTCTCACGGAAATGGGTTATCTGCGCACGACATCGGGACGTATCCCGACCGAAGATGGCTACCGTTATTTTGTCAGTCAGGTGATGCACCAGGCAGATCTGCCCAATGCTATTCAGCGGACGATCAGCCATCAATTTACACAGGCGCATTCCAGCATTGAGCAGTGGATGACTCTGGCGGCATCCGTTTTGGCACATCAAACGCAGATAGTTTCCCTCATCACTGCTCCGCGTAATGAACAAGTTATTTTCAAACATGTTGAGTTGATTTCAACACAGGGAAGACAAGTTTTGATGGTGTTGGTTTTTGCAGGTGGCGATATTTCCCAGCAAGTTCTGACCCTGGCCGAAACAATTCCTCAAGGTCGGCTTAGCCTGGTCGCAGAACGGCTTAATCAGAGCTTGAAGTCTTTGTCAGAAGAAGCGATTTCGGCGCTGCCCTCTCGCACAGATCTGTTGGAGAAAGATATTCTTTTACTCATCCAACAAGAGATGCACCAGCGTGGTGATGGTTCAGCTGGTGAGATTTATATGGATGGCATGGCGAATATTCTTGCCGAACCCTCCTTTGCCGACTCAGATGGAGGTCGCCGTACACTGCGTTTCTTTGATGAACGGTCCCGTCTACAGGATTTGCTCTCCAGCACAATAGCAGATTCCAGTATTGGTGGGGTACAGGTTTTGATCGGTGGTGACGAAGGCTGGGAAGAGTTGCGGCAATGTTCGATGGTGCTGGCAAGGTATGGTGTCCCCGGGCAAGCCGTGGGCACCCTGGGCGTACTCGGTCCCATGCGGATGCATTATGCACGCACCATCCCCACAGTACGATTTATGGCCGATCTTTTGAGCGGCTTGATTACAGAAAATCTTTCTGGAGAGTAAGAAATGATGGCTGAAAGCAAGAAAAATAAAAATACTAAAGATAATAAAGATAAGAAAGAACAAAAAGAGCAAAGCGAAAAACAGGCCAATGCCGAAGGTTTTGAGGCCAGATTAGTTGGCGTTGATGAGTACCAGGCCTTAAAGCAGGAACTGGAAGATAGCAAAGCCGAAGTTGTTGAAAAGCAAGATGAGCTGCTGCGTTCTTTGGCAGAATTTTCCAATTATAAAAAGCGTATTGACCGTGACCAGGCATTGAAATATCAGACCATGAAAGGCGATATTATCAAACGTTTTTTACCTGCCATGGACGATATGGCACGCGCCTTGCAGAATGCCCCCGAAGACCCCTGGGTGGAGGGGATTCAACTCATTTATCGAAAATTGGAAGGCGTTTTGGAAGCGGAAGGCATCACCCGTATTGAAGCAGAAAACGCTGATTTTGACCCCAACTTCCACGAGGCAATTGCGCAAACCCCAAGTGCCGGCCATGAAAGTGGTCAGGTTATCGAGGTTTTAGCGCAGGGTTATATGCTCGGTGAGCGAGTTATTCGCCCGGCGATGGTGCGGGTAGCAGAATAATTAAAAATGCGTAGAGTTTTCATGTTTCCCGGTAACCCACGGCGCGCATAAACTCTACCTGGAATAAATGTTTACATTAGGAGAAATTATTCATGAGTAAAATTATCGGTATTGACCTTGGCACAACCAACTCGGTGGCTGCAGTTATGTCTGGCGGCGAGCCAACCGTCATTCCATCGGCAGAGGGAGAACGTCTGGTTCCCTCGGTAGTGGCTGTTAACAAAAATCACGAACGATTGGTTGGGCGTGTTGCCCGCAACCAATCTATTGTCAACCCTGAAAACACAGTCTCTTCGATCAAGCGTTTTATGGGGCGAAAATTTGATGACCCCGAAGTACAGGACACGATAGCCCGTGTGCCCTACACAATTTCTGGCGCATCAAACGGCGACGTCCGCGTGACACTGGATAAAAAAGAGTATTCTGCTCCTGAGGTTTCTGCCATGATCCTTGCCAAGATCAAAGCGGATGCTGAGGCATATCTCGGAGAAACGGTCACGCAGGCTGTGATCACGGTCCCTGCCTATTTTAATGACGCCCAGCGCAACGCAACAAAAGATGCAGGCAAAATTGCCGGTCTTGAAGTTTTGCGCATTATCAACGAACCGACCGCTTCCTCCCTAGCTTATGGCCTGGATAAAAAAGACAATGAGATCATCATCGTCTACGATTTGGGCGGTGGGACCTTCGATGTTTCTGTGCTGGAAGTGGGCGATGGCGTCTTTCAGGTGCGCTCAACCAGCGGTGATACCTTCCTTGGTGGTGATGATTTCGATCAGCGCATCATTGATCATCTTGCCAAGGAGTTTAAAAAAGATAACGGGATTGATCTGACAAAAGACCGTCAGGCATTGCAGCGTTTAAAGGAAGCGGCTGAGAAATCAAAGATCGAGCTATCAACGATGATGCAGACTGAAATCAACCTGCCCTATGTCACTGCTGATGCATCCGGGCCAAAACATTTGGTCCTGACCCTGACGCGGGCCAAACTCGAGCAATTGACCGCCGACCTGGTGGACCGCACGATGGCCCCTGTCAAGCAGGCTTTGTCGGATGCCGGTTTGACGGCCAGCCAAATTAACGAGATAGTCCTGGTTGGCGGGATGACCCGTATGCCCGCCGTTCAGGATCGTGTCAAGGCCTTTTTTGGCAAGGATCCGCATAAGGGTGTCAATCCGGACGAAGTAGTCGCGATTGGTGCAGCCATTCAGGGTGGCGTTTTGGGCGGTGAAGTTAAAGATATCCTCCTTTTGGATGTCTCTCCGCTTTCACTATCCATTGAGACTTTGGGTGGCGTGGCGACTCGATTGATCGAACGTAATACCACCATCCCGACTCGCAAGAGCCAGATTTTTTCTACTGCCAGCGATAACCAGTCTCAGGTTGAAATCCATGTGTTGCAGGGTGAGCGCCCGATGGCGAGCGATAATAAAACGCTGGGAAACTTTATCCTAGACGGTATCCCGCCCGCACAACGAGGTGTTCCGCAGGTTGAGGTCACTTTTGATATCGATGCGAATGGGATCATCAAAGTCACCGCGCAAGATAAGGCGACTGGCCGCAGTCAGGATATTACGATCACCGCCTCATCCGGTCTCTCTGATGAAGAGGTTGAGAAGATGCGCAAGGATGCGGAAGAGCACGCCGATGAGGATGCCAAGCGGAAGGATTTGATCGAGGCGCGCAATCAGGCGGATAATACCGCCTATGGCGCAGAAAAGGCGATCAAGGATTTGGGCGAGAAGCTCCCTGATGAAGTGAAAACAGAAGTTAAAGAGGCTGTGGCCGAAGTTCGTAAAGTCCTGGAAAGCGAAGACGTGGAAGAGATCAAAAAGGCGACCGAGGCTTTGACCGAAGTTGTTCAAAAGATCGGTGCCAGCGTTTACGAAGAGCCGCAGGCCGAGGCTTCTGCCGAAGATGGTGAAGCTGATGAAGAGGCTGCCCCTGACGAGGATGTGGTCGAAGGCGAAGCGGAAGAGGTCTAATTGAGCACGTCATTGCGAGGGCGATAGCCCGACGCAATTTCCCTCGCGATGACTTTTAGGAATTTATGAGCAAACGTGATTATTACGAAATTCTCGGTATTCAGAAGAATGCCTCCGCAGATGAAATCAAATCGGCATTTCGCAGATTGGCGCGTCAATATCATCCTGATGTGAGTAAAGAGGCGGAGGCTGAAGAGAAGTTTAAGGAAATCAACGAAGCTTACGGCATCCTGTCAGATCAACAGAAGCGCAGTCAATATGACCGCTTTGGACATGCCGGGCTGGGCGATGCTGGCGGGATGAATTACGATTTTACCGGTGATTTTTCCGATCTATTCGAGGGTCTTTTTGGTAGCTTTGGGTTCGGTGGGATGGGCGGAAGCCGCTCTCGAAACGCACCCCGACGTGGGCGAGATCTGCAAAAAGATATCACGCTTGACTTTGATGAAGCCGTCTTCGGCGTGGAAAAAGAGATCGAGTTCACCCGTGATGAAGTTTGCTCCACTTGTAACGGCGACGGTGCGGAACCTGGCACGGCGATCAATACCTGTGCCACCTGCAAGGGGCAGGGTGAGGTCCGTCAGGTGCGCCAGACGATATTGGGACAGGTCGTGCAGACGGCTGCTTGCCCGCATTGTAATGGGCGTGGAAAATCGATTGAGACGCTCTGTCGTACTTGTCGGGGCATTGGGTTGGAACGTAAGGCGATCACGAAAAAAGTCAAAATCCCGGCGGGTGTCGAGAAGGGGACCCAGATCCGTTTGGGCGGTGAAGGCCAGCCCGGGGTTAACGGTGGGCCGCGCGGCAACCTGTATATGGTCTTGAATGTCAAGCCGCATAAATTCTTCCAGCGGCGGGATGATGATATCCTGCTCAATCTCGATATCAATATTGCGCAGGCTGTGATGGGCGCGGAGATCGAGGTCCCCACGGTGGATGGCAGCGAGAAGTTCAACATTCCCGCTGGTACACAGCCGGGTAAGGTCTTCAAGCTGCGTGCCCGTGGTGTGCCGCATTTGCAGCGCAGCGGACGGGGCGATCAGAAGATCATTATCAATGTGAATATTCCCAACAAGTTGAGCAGCGAACAGCGCGAAATTTTCGAGCAATTGGCTGGCACGCTCGATACCGAGATCAAGCCGCAGGAACGTGGCTTTATGGATTGGGTGAATGAAGTGTTTGGTGGGTAATATGAAGAGAGCTTAGAGAAATGAGTAGAAAGACGCTCATTTCTCTTTATTTAAGCAGAGGTTTGTATGAACTGGCTTGAAGTTTCCCTAACCGTAGATGGTGAATTGGCCGAAGCTGTTGCCGATGTTTTTGCACGCTATGCCCCGGGCGGTGTTGTCGCCGAGCGCGGGATCACCTATCAGGATGCGGATGATCCCGGCACGCCGACAGAAGAAGTCGTTGTTCGTGCCTATTTACCTGCAGACGAAGGCCTCGAGGAGACTCGTCAACATCTGGAGCAGGGTCTTGGCTATCTGAATATGATCCAGCCCATCCCGACCCCAACATTTACTCCCATCCAGGATACTAACTGGATGGAAGCCTGGAAAAAACATTACCGTCCGATCTCCGTTGGCAAGAAACTGATCATCGTCCCCGCGTGGATGGATTCCCCGGATGAGACGCGCATCCCGATCAGGATCGACCCCGGGATGGCCTTTGGGACGGGAACGCATCCCACCACGCAGTTGGCGCTGGAATTGATGGAAGAAATGATCGTCGATATCCGTAAATCGGGAGTTGGGAATCGGGAGTTGGGGGACGAATTATCGAATATTGATTCCCGAATAACGATGATCGATGTCGGCTGCGGCTCAGGGATCCTCTCGGTTGCAGCATTGAAGCTGGGCGTGGAGCAAGCCCTCGGCGTGGATATCGAATCCGCTTCGGTGGAATCGGCGCGCGAGAATGCCGACGTGAATGGGATCGGTAAGGAGTTCATCATCGGTCAGGGCTCGGTGGATGAGATTTTGGCGGGGAATTTTGAATTCAAATCTGCGCCCTTGGTGGTGGCAAATATCCTCGCCCCGATCCTGATCCGTTTAATGGAAGCAGGTTTGGGCAAGTTGGTTTCGCCCGACGGTAAGTTGATCCTTTCCGGTATTCTGGATGAGCAGGAAGAACGTCTCCTCGCAGCGGCAAAGTCCCATCATCTTAATATAGAAGAGCGACGCCAATCAGGGGATTGGGTGGCATTTGCACTGAGCACTAAAAACTGACCACTGAACACTGAATTGTGCTATCATAAAGGGGCGATGAAAAACCGTCAGAATTGGTTCCCGTTTTTGCTCATTAATATCTTTGTCTCGGCAGCTGTGACCGGGGCGATCCTGTTTTGGTATGATCGCACTTATCGACAAGCGGTGATCCCCTCCGCCCCGATTAATGCTGTTGCTTCAGAGAATGCTCCTTCAGCCGTAACGCTGGATCCTAATACCGAAATATTGGTCGATATTGTCAGTGTGATTGGCGCAGGAGCGCTGGATACAGAGATGGTTTTGGTGCGCTATAATGGCGAAGGGGAACTGGATCTGGCGGGCTGGCATCTCGAAGATGATGATAAAAAAGTCTATATCTTCCCACAGCTGACTTTATATCCCAGCGGTGCTGTTCAAATCCACACTGCTGCAGGGCAGGATACCGTTGTTGATCTGTATTGGGGATTGCGTCAATCTGTTTGGGAATCGGGTGAGGAAGCAACCCTTGTTGACCCGCAAGGAACAGAGCGAGCGACATATCAAGTGCCATAAAGATAAACAAAGATGAACCGAGATTTTTATACTCAAAAGGTAACTACTCAGTCTCTATCAAGATGGGACGCGGATTCTCACAGATCAGGCAGATTTACACGGATTTTAAAAACCTTTTTGCTTTTCTCCGTGAAAATCCGCAAAAATCAGGTTGAATCCGTGTTCTATTTTTACCATGCTGAGTAGTTACCTCAAAAGACGCGGAAAATGTCAAGAAAGATCTTTGTTCATCCTCGTTGATCTCCGGTAAAAATCGACTTATCTGACCATCAAACCAAAAGACTAAAAAAAATGACTCAAGCTTTTTATCGTAAATGGCGACCCCAAAAATGGGATGAGGTTCTCGGCCAGGCGCACGTCACACAGACGCTGCAGAATGCCCTGGTTGGTGAGCGCGTTGGACATGCCTATCTTTTTGCAGGGCCGCGTGGCACGGGCAAGACAACTGTGGCACGATTACTCGCCAAAGCTGTCAATTGCCAGGCCCAAGAAGTCGAAAAACGCCCCTGTGACGAATGTGATTATTGCAAAGCTGTCAATGAGAGCCGCTTTCTTGACCTGATCGAGATTGATGCCGCCTCGAATAATGGCGTCGACGATGTTCGTGATCTGCGCGAAAAGATCAACTTTTCGCCTTCGCAGGGGCAGTTCAAAATCTACATCATCGACGAAGTTCATATGCTCTCCACGCCGGCTTTCAATGCCTTGCTCAAAACGCTTGAAGAGCCGCCTCGCCACGCCATATTTATCCTTGCGACGACCGAAATACACAAAATCCCTGCTACCGTGCTCTCTCGTTGTCAACGGCATGAGTTTCGCCGTGTGCCAATGGAGAGCATTATTAAGCAGCTCACGATCATCTCTAAAGGAGAGAAACTGAAAGTTGAGCCAGATGCAATGCAGTTGATCGCCCGTCAGGCTACCGGCGGAATGCGCGATGCGATCTCTCTGCTGGATCAATTGGCCTCCACAGGAGAGAAAATTACCCTTGATCTGACCCAAACCGTTCTCGGCACAGCCACCAATGAAACCGTGCTGGAACTGGTGGATGCCATCCGTGATAATGAGCCCGCTTCCGGTTTGCAGGCAATCCACCGTGCCCTGGACGGCGGTTCTGATCCCCGTCAACTTGCGCGGCAGATCGTTGATTATCTGCGTGCCCTGATGCTTTTTCAGATGGGCAACGACGCACAGGTCGACGCAACACAGAATGTGAAAACTCGGATGTCTGTTCATGCGGTAGATTTTTCAGCCTCTGCCGTTTTGCGGATGATGCGTGCCTTCAATACTGCTGCTGTTGCGCAGCGCGGCGGGTGGCAGCCATCGCTCGGTCTTGAGCTGGCCCTGGCAGATGTGCTGGATATTCAGGATGAGGCCGAACCCGCTCCCGTTTCCAAGCCTCGTACCGAGCCCAAGAAAAAAACCGCGCCCCGGCAGGAGGCTAAGCGGACACAAGCCCCGGAACCTGCTTCCGCTAAAAAAACGGAAGCCAGCCCCAAGGAAGCGACAGCTCCGCAGGCACTGGTCAGCCGGGGAGAACTTGTCAAGGCGTGGACGGATATCCGTGCGCGTGTAAAAAAGGCTTCTCCCAATCTGGAGGCGTTACTAAATTCCTGCAAATCGCTGGATGTGCAAGGTGATACGCTTGTGCTGGGATTAGCCAGCGATGTGCTGGTTGAAAAAATCGAAAAATCCGAGCAGATGGAAATCATCCAAAAGGCGATGATGGACGTGCTTGGGGTAGGATTGAAGATAAGTTGCGTGGTCACCAACGCCAAGGGCAAAGTGCCCGCAGATGTTGACCAAAATGGATTGGTCGCTGCTGCCATTCAGGCAGGCGGCGAAGTTGTGGATATTCAGGAGTAAAGATGGCCAAAGGAAAAGGCAAAAACCGAGGTTTTCAGAAAAGCATGGCTGGTGGTGGTGGACAGTCAGGGATGATGCAGCAGCTTCAGCAAATGCAACAGCAATTGGCAGAAGCGCAAGAAAAGCTGGCTGAGGAAACCGTCACGGCTACGGCCGGAGGCGGGGCGATCAAGGTGACCGTGACCGGTGATCAGAAATGCACTGCTGTTGAGATCGCTCCCGAGTTTCTCGAAGATATCGACGCTGAAATGCTTCAAGACCTTGTGCTATCGGCTGTTAATATGGCCCTGGATAAATCTCGCGAGTTAGCGGCAGAACGCATGGGACCGTTGGCGAGTGGGTTACCGTTTTAAGGTTTGAATGTTAAAAGGGTCGCAGGTTGAAAAACCATAAAACCATAAAACCATAAAACCATAAAACCTTCCAACTTTCTAACTTTTAGAACTCGAGAAAAATGATTCTTCCCGAACCCCTTCAAAATTTGGTCAACGCCTTTGAGCGTTTGCCTGGCATTGGACCTAAATCTGCTTCCCGGCTGGCATTTTATCTGCTGCGTGATTCAAGCAATCTAGGGCAAGACCTGTCTGACGCTCTGGATGGCTTTAAGGAAAAGTTAGCATTTTGCCAGGAGTGTTTCAATATTACGGTTGCTGGTCGTGAGTTTTGTGAGATCTGCGCAGATTCTCGGAGAGACGCCAGCCTGATCTGCGTCGTAGAAGATGCGTTGGATGTGTTGAGTCTTGAACGGACAGGTGGATATCAGGGCAAGTATCATGTATTGCATGGCGCTCTTTCCCCGATCGAGGGGGTTGGCCCCGATGATTTGAAGATACATTCATTATTAGAGAGAGCAAAAAATAGCGATATCAAGGAAATTATTCTGGCAACCAACCCCAGCATGGAAGGCGATGCGACTGCGCTCTACCTGAGTCAACGCCTGGGAGGCTTCGATTTGCGGGTGACACGTCTTGCGCGCGGGCTTCCAGTCGGTGGTGATCTTGAATATGCTGACCAAAACACCCTTTTGCGTGCCCTTTCAGGTCGCCAGGATATGGATTTTTGACCAATTTCAAAATTGGCCTCGAATCCTCTGTCAACGTTAAGTTAAAATGTCCGCTATTTGCTTAAAGTAGAAATGTCCGCTTTGGGTCCAGACAAAGGTGTGGAAAACCCTTTCCGCCAGGGATGGTCAGAGGCGGGCTTGTGTTGCTTGCGAACCTTGTCTACCTTGCGATCAACATCTTTAGATGACAGAATTTGAGATTGTTTGGTTTGTGTTTTGAAGATTTTATAGGCTAACTCCTTGCCCATGTAGAGGATGGTGACTTTGCCGTTGGCATCCAAACAGACAGTTACTTTGGCTTTTCTCAAAGCGTAAGAAGGACGCTCCGTTTGGATTTGGTAAACGACATTCTGGAATTGGATACTCAAGTTTTTTGAGATGATTCTTGTTTCTTGCCAAGTCAGGATTTGGTCAAGATTATCCTTGAGCAAAATCGGGCGATGAGCGTCATAATTACTACGGGGCTCAACCGCAAAACGACGATTGAAATCTTCCATAAATTCAGGCAGATAAGCATTGCCATCTTCCATGCTGGAGATTCCCAAAAGCCGCATTTCTTTGACCAGACGATCTTGGAGCGTAAGATTTACCCGTTCTACCCGCCCTTTTGCCTGGGGGGTGTTCGCGCAGATAATGGCTATCTCTAATTCTTGCATCGCTCGCCCAAATTGGGTCAAGTTCTCTCCTGCCCCTACGCTGGGCTGATTGACCCTGAATATGCCGTGTTTATCGCTGTAGAAGGCTACAGGCTTGCCGTGACGCTCAATATAGGCTCTGGAGGCTTCTGCGTAGCTAAAGAAACTTTCGCTCTTTACAAATCGCAATTCACCCAGCTTTCCAGTTGCATCGTCGATAAACACGAGCAGTGTACAAGCTGGGGCGCGATCTTCAAACCAGCGATGTGGAGAGCCATCGATTTGCACTAACTCGCCAACGCAGGCGCGCCTTTCTCGCATTTGGTGTGCAATGATCTTTTTTACTTTGCGAGGTGTCCACAAATTCTCTCTAATCATGATTTGACGAACACTCCCGGACGAGAGTGCTAAATCGTGTTTCTCAACCAACTTTTCATGGGCAAAGGTTGGACCAAAATCGGCATAGAGACTATGTAGTAAATCAATCGCTTGCTGTCGTATTTCCGAAGATAAACGGTTGTTACTTGGCTTGCCACGACTTTTATTAACTAATCCTGCCGCACCTTTTTCTTCGTATCTTTTTCTTAGTCGTCTAATCTGCCTGACACTAATTCCCAGAGCTGCCGCCCCTTTCTTTTGTGTCATCTTTTTTGTTTTCATGCGCTCCATGACTTCTACGCGGCTAAGTTCTTTTTTGCTCATTTGTAGTAACTCCATCCAATGTCTCCTTTTTCATAAGGGGACATTTTAACTTGTCGGAAAGAGGACATTACTACTTAACGCTAACACGCAAACACATTTCCTTGACAGCCATACCACTATCGGTTAGATTAACTACCTTA
>NZ_CEYOSI010000074.1:0-14968 GCF_982879505.1 Candidatus Desulfolinea nitratireducens | reverse complement strand
GATTATATAATTCTGTAAGAGGGTCGCGTAAAGCTTGTCTACGTAGCGAGGAATGCAATTCATTGATCTCTTTGAATTGTGCCTCCAGTTTTTGATGAGCTATTTTTTGTGCCTCATCTGCAATTTTTTGCTCGGTAATATCTTCTTTTACGGCGATATATTGTGTAACGGCCCCTGAGTCGTCAAAAACAGGTGAGATGGATGCTTTCTCCCAATACAGGTCTCCATTTTTCTTTTTGTTATGAAATGTGCCGTGCCATTCTTTTCCAGAGGTAATGGTACTCCAAAGATCTTCATAAAACATTTTGGAATGAGTGCCAGATTTTAATATGCGTAGATTTTTTCCTCGAACCTCATCAAATCTATATCCAGTTAATTCTTCAAATTTTGGATTCACTTCCTGTATATTCCCATCCGGGTCTGTGATGATAATGGACGCAGGATTGTGCTTTATCGCATAAGAGAAAGTCCGGAGAGTTTCCTCGACTCGTTTACGTCTTTCTATTTCATCTTCGGCACGATGTAAATAGCGCTGGATCATCCTTAATGCAACGAGAATTAGATTACCGATCAAACCGAATTGAATGGTGTATGAAATCCACTGTGTTATTCCTACAGTGTAATCCGCTTGGATAAGCAGGTTGTTTTGTTCAGCAAGGATTAAGCCTAAAAGAACAAGGGAAATGGAAAAGGTTGTGTAAAGTACTCCCTGCCTTCCGAATTGTAGTCCGGCAATGATAATCACCAGCATATAAGCCATCGTGGTTGGCGTACGGATCGTACCAAGTCCCATTATTCCCGCTGTGATCAAGAATATGCCAAGAACTAATGTGATCATGCTGGCCAGTTTTATAAAGCCTTGTTGCATGAGATAGCGTATGGCAAAACACGCAAATAAGAAGACAAGATTTAGGAGATTGGCATATATGGGTATTTTTCCACCGATGAAGTTTCCTATGATGACAAAAACAGTAAGCAGAATACCCGTCCATAATGCGGCATTAAGGGTAATCGCCAGACGGGTTTTTTCTTCGTCGCCTTCGAATTTTGGGGGAGCAAAAACCGAGGAAATTGTCATTGAATGGTTATAGTTGAATATATTCCCTTATTTGACGACCAAGAGTTTTTGAGCAGGTTGACGAAGAGCTTTTGTTGGGGTTTCATCAGCATAACCTAGAAAGATCATTGCCTGTGGCTGCCAGGTTTCCGGCAATTTTAATGAATCACGGGCTTCATTCTGTGCATAGAGTGGCCAACAGATCCAGTTTCCACCCAGGCTTTCTGCATGTGCCGCAAGGAGAATTTGAAGACCTGCCATGGCAACTGATTGTACCCCCATTTCTACCTCTTCCGGTTCTTCTTTGCGGATGGCATCCATATCGCGACAGAGCAGAATTATCAGGGGGGCCTCATCAATCCGCCGCAAGGAAATCATAACACGCTTATCTATCTCGGCTTGATCTGTGCCATCAGCCCTCATATCGGTTTGCATTTTCTTGGTCAAAGCTTCGCCCAGTTTTTTTCGATTTATTTTTTTCTGGACTGTTGCAAATCGCCAGGGTTGCAGATTGTGGGCAGAGGGGGCATGAACCGCGGTAGCGAGAATCCTGTCCACAACGGAAGCAGGTACAGGGTCAGGTTTGAAGCGGCGGACGGAACGCCGCGTCCGCAGGAAATGATGGAAATCGTTCATATTCTCTATTATAATCTGCGCCTCATCATATTATAAGGAGTTCAAATGGGCGAATCGTTAACCACGATCAGACGGCACGACCGTGAGATCACGGATAAAAACTGGATTATTGCATTATTGGATCGCGCTGGCTACGGTGTTCTGGCAACCTGCAAGGATGGTCAGCCATTTATGGTGGCGCGAAATTTTGCCTACGACCCGGAAAAGCACGCCATCTATTTTCATGGTGCCCGCAAGGGGCGCACCTTTGAAGATATCGGCGAAGGAACGCTGGCAAATTTAAATGTCAGTGAGATGGGCGAATGGATATTGGCTGAACGGGCGATGAATTTCGGAGTGATGTATAAAGGCGTGGTGGTTTTCGGACGACTTTCAATTGTGGAAGACAACGCTGAAGCCAAACATGGCCTGCAATTACTGATGGATAAGCATTTCCCTGAGTTGCGCCCGGACGTGGATTACGAAGCCACCACAGATACCGACCTGAAAGTAACAGCAGTGCTCAAACTGGATATTGATAGCTGGAGCGGAAAAGAAAAAAAGAGCTAAGTCACGAATGATGCGAATTTTCCGAATTACACGAAAAAGAGCTAAATCACGAATAATGCGAATGACACGAAATACACGAATAAGTGCAAGATCCATTTCGTTTCGGGGTGAGCATCTTGATCGGCATAAAACCCGATGGGAATATTGCGACGGTGTCTTTAGCGTCCGCTAAGCTTGTCTATTGAGATTTTGAAAAGCAATCGTTTTTCGCCAGGGGGAATGATCCAGGCTTTGCCGCGATATTTTTGTGAGAGGGCGTGGATATGCGCGTCTGCACCTTCTGTGGTGCGTTCAGCGACCTGGCCGCGAATTTGTACATATCGGTAAGGATCGATGGGGTCTTGGATAACGAGGGCAACGTTTGGGCGTGCCTGCATATTAAGATCTTTTGTGCGGCCCTCGGCAGTGTTGATCAAGAGATATTTTTCGTCCATGCTAAACCAGACTGGCGTGACCTGGGGTGTGCCGTCAGGCATGATGGTAGCAAGATAAAGATAGGCTTTGGCTTCATCTTTGAATAAATCTTGATAGCTTTCGGGAATATTCATTATTCTTCCTTTGGATTTGGCATGTACATATAGCACATATCATCAGAAATGAAATTGAGGATCTCACCCACTTCATCGTCTGGACAACCGAGCAAAAGTTTGATCTCGGCATCGCGGTCAACTATATCATAGGTGCATAAGATTCCTGTAAGAGCACGCCCTTCCAGCGGCCCAATCCAGACATCAATCCCATCGCCATCGGCAGCAAGGGTGCCCTCCACATAGCCATAATCCAATGGATAGATCAAATCAGGGAAATTCGGATGGGCTTTTCCCCTGGGTCGATCAATGACGATGGGATTGCTGACCACCAGATCAGCCATTTCCTGCCAAAACCCTTTTTCCAATATTTCTTTCATCGGAAGAGATCCTCCTCTTTGGGTCGTAATAACTCACTCAGCTTGCTTTCCCTTGGCGGATATGGAAATCCGCGCACGTGGATGATGGGCTGGGCCTCGTTTGCCTGGCCCATCATCAGGGATGCAGCGGCCGCCAACTCATCGGCTGCTCCGACCTGAGTGATCTTCAACTCACGTCCAAAGAGATCGTCCTCACCGCGTAAATCGACAAGTGCGGGGAAACCCGAGATGCCGATCGACATCCCGACCGTGCCCATCCGCCAGGCGCGTCCATGCGAGTCGATGATCAGGATGCCGATCTTAGCGCCGCTATCCTCTTCGAGTTTTTGGCGAAGGTTGGCAGCGGAGCGATCAGAATCCTCGGGGAGCAGGAGGGCAAATTCATCCCTTACCCCTGGCCCCTCTCCCGCACGCGGGAGAGGGGAATTTACATTTGAATGATCGATTCCGGCGTTTGCGCAGATGAAGCCCTGCTTATGTTCTACAACGATTAAGCCTGGGCGGATGCGGATGATTTCCCTGCTTTCACCCAGGATCAACTCCACGACGCGTGGGTCTTTGAGGGTTTCCTCAGCAAGTTGACGGGCGCGGGGACTCGGCTCCACATCTGCAAGATTAACAAGACGCCCCTCCGCTTTACTGACGATCTTTTGCGCAAGGACGAGGATATCACCATCCCGAAGCTGCAGGTTGGCATGCTGACAGGAATTTATAATGATCCTGGCGAGATCATCGCCTGTGTGGATCAGGGGGACATCTGGGAGGGGAGTAAGGGTCAGGTTTTTCATAGCGTTAATCTTATCATTTTTGAACCGTCAAGACGCAAAGAACACCAAGTCTCATTGTTGAAGACGCAAAGCTTTCCCTCTCCTGTGAAACGGGAGAGGGGAGTCCGAGCGAAGCGAGGACAGGTGATGGATATCGGGAACTAATTGGCGATTGAAAGCGTCATTGCTTCAAGATAAAATATAGATGTTAAAAGGAGAATCATTATGAATAACAAGGACAAAAAATCAACTATCAGCGTTGTAGCAATATTGATTACGGTAGTAGTTGTGGGGGCAGCTATTTTCTTTCTAAATCGTTATCAGCAAAGTGCAAATTTGACGGAGCTTCCCCTTCCGAATACCACGGGAGTTTCGACAGAGGGTGTCATTTCTCCGGACGAGGAGGGAGAAACACCGCTGATCTTTCGGTTAAGTGAAGGCGTGCCTCAGCCGGATGTGGTTGCCCCCTCCGTTTTTACGAAAGGTGCACCGCTTGGAGATGAGGAGCTTACGGCCCTTTTGGCGCGATTACCCGCCCTGATCGCGGATCCCTCCGACAAGGTGGATTTCAATTTGCCTGATGATGTTATCCCGCCCCCAAGACCGGGCGCGACCATCGAAGAAGCCTTCCCGCCGGAAGGCGGAGCTGCACCGGTGGCTGTTGAAGCCGGGCCGCTCGAGGTTTTGCGATTCGCGCCTGAGGGCGAAATCCCGATCGCTCCTTTTGTCAATATTACCTTTAACCAGCCGATGGTGCCGCTGACAACCATTGAAGATCTCGCCGCCGGGGAAGTGCCTGTGCAGATCTTTCCGGCGCTACCGGGGACCTGGCGCTGGCTGGGAACAAAGACCCTAAATTTTCAATATGATTCCGAGCTGATCGACCGGATGCCGATGTCGACCGAATATCAGGTCGTAATTCCTGCCGGTACCGAGTCGGCGATTGGCGGGGTCCTGGCTGAAAGCGTGGAATTTAAATTCAGCACCCCCACGCCGACGATAGTCCGCAGTTATCCTTATTACAACCCCCAACCATTGGAGCCGATCTTTTTCATCTCCTTTGACCAGCGGATTGACCCTGCCAGCGTCCTGGAGACGATCGTGGTCACCGCTGATAATAACCTGATTGGCGTGAAGCTGGCCAATGAGAATGAGATCGCCGAAGATGATGTCGTCAGCCAATTGGTCGAAAATGCCAACGAAGGCCGTTGGCTGGCATTCAGGGCCTTTGAGCCTCTGCCTGTCGATTCTCAGATCAGCATCACGATCGGCCCCAATACTCCCTCGGCAGAGGGACCCTTGGTCACCCAATCTGCGCAATCATATTCCTTTTACACTTACGCACCGCTTAAAATAACAGATCACCATTGCGCATGGTCGGAAGATTGTCGTCCGCTGATGCCGCTTTCGATTGAATTTAATAATCCCATTGATGGGGAGAGTTTTGAAGAGGGGATGCTCCAAATATCCCCGGAACTTGCCGGGGCCTCGGTGAATATTTCTGGAAATATGATCCAGATCAGCGGGGCGACCGAGGGACAGACCACCTATCTGGTCACGGTCGATGAAGATGTGGTGGATGTCTTCGGACAAAAGCTTGGCCGCGATGAGCAACTTCGCTTCCGGATCGGCTCGGCAGAGCCTTTCCTGGTTGGCCCTGATGAACGCTTTATCACCCTTGATCCGGCTGCCAGCGATCCGGCGATCACGCTTTATCTGATGAATTATAAAAAGCTGGATTTGCAGATCTACGCCGTCGAGCCTTCAGATTGGCCCGCATATCTGACCTATCTGGATGAATACCAGTGGACAGACAAACCCGCTAATCCGCCCGGTCGACTCCTTGTGGATGAGGTCCGGGAGTTTGATACCAGGACCGATTCCCTGACAGAGGTGAATATTGACCTGGGTGAGGTGATGAGGGGCGACTACGGACATTTTATTGTGGTCGCCAAACCACCAAGCAGCATTTTTGAGAATGAACGCTATTGGGAAACGGTCCAGGTTTGGGCCCAGGTGACGAAGATCGGCCTGGATGCTTTTTCTGACCACAGCGAAATGGTCCTGTGGGCAAGCGCGCTCGAAGATGGATCACCGCTCTCCGGGATTAACATTAATGCCGATTCCAGCGAGATCAATGCCACCACTGGCGAAGACGGTGTCGCCAAATTTGACCTTCCCTCTGGAGGGGCAGCCTATCTGACTGCACAAAAGGGCGATGACCTGGCGATGCTGCCGCAGAATTCCTATTATTGGGATGAAAGCGGCTGGCACCGACAAAGCGTTTATGATGATCTGCGCTGGTTTGTCTATGATGACCGACAGATGTACAGACCCGGCGAGGAAGTCCACCTCAAGGGCTGGATCCGGAAAGTTGGCGGCGGGCAATTGGGGGATGTTGGTCTCTTTGGTGATTCCCTGACCGGAGTCAATTACCGCTTGACCGGCCCACAGGGAAACGAATTGGCGACGGGGCGCATGGATGTCAACTTGCTCGGCGGCTTCGACTTTGTGCTCGAGTTACCGGAAAGCGTTAATCTGGGCTATGCCCAGTTGGAGATGTATGCTGAGGGCAGCCTTGGCTCTGTCAACAGTACCTATTATTACCATTCCTTCCAGATCCAGGAATTCCGCCGTCCGGAATTTGAAGTCACGGCGCGGAATGAAACAGTGGGACCCTATTTTGCAGGTGACCATGCCATTCTGGCTGTTGAAGCAAAATATTTTGCCGGCGGCGCTCTTCCCAATGCCGAAACAAATTGGTGGGTCAATTCCACAGAGACTAATTATTCACCGCCGAATTGGCCGGATTTCAGCTTTGGCTATTGGACGCCCTGGTGGTGGTGGAGCTATGAAGATTTTGGCTATCAGGAAGGTTCGCAGGGTGAGAGTTTTAGCAGTTTTACCGATGCCACGGGCACCCATTATCTGCGCCTTGATCTGGACGAAGGGGAGACTTCCCGCCCTGTGAGCATCACTGCCGAAGCGACCGTGATGGACCTCAATCGTCAGGCCTGGACGAGCGGCACCAGCCTCCTTGTGCACCCGGCTGATGTGTATGTCGGCATGCGCAGCGAACGCTATTTTGTTGAACGCGGCGAGCCATTGGAAATTGAGTTGATCCTTACCGATCTGGATGGGAATGCGATTGCAGACCGTCCGATCCTGGTCGAGGCCGCCCGTCTTGAGTGGAAATCGCAGGGTGGCTGGCATGAGGAAGAGGTGGATATTCAGAAATGTGAAATTAACTCTGCGCTTGAGCCTGTCAATTGCTCATTCGAGACACCCGTTGGCGGTCGATATCAGATCACTGCCACGATCAATGATGAACAGGGACGGGCCAATCAGAGCCGAATGACCCGTTGGGTCAGCGGTGGTGAAAGACCGCCCTCCAGAGAAGTAGAACAGGAAGAGATCACCCTGATTCCCGACAAAGAGATTTACCAACCCGGCGACGTGGCCGAGATCCTTGTCCAGACGCCATTTACGCCTGCCGAAGTTTTGCTGACTGTCAGCCGGAGCGGGATCCTGTATACCGAACGTTTCCTGATCGCAGAAGGCACGGCCACCCTGCGTGTCCCGATCGAGGAGGCCCATATCCCCAATCTCAATATCCAGGTGGATGCGGTCGGTTCCGCACCGCGCGTGGACGATCTTGGTGAACCGATCGAAGCTGCACCGGACCGCCCGGCCTATGCGACCGGAACGCTGAACCTTGGCATTCCACCGCTATCCCGTACATTGGAACTCAAGGCCTCTCTTGCTCAGGACGAAGTCGAACCCGGCGGCAGGACCAGTCTCTCCCTTGAACTGGTAGATGCCAATGGTGAACCTGTTTCAGGCGCCGAGATGGCCGTCGTCGTTGTCGATGAGGCTATCCTGGCGCTGACGAATTATCAACTGGCTGACCCGATCTCCACCTTTTACAGCCAGCGTCCTGCTGATCTGAGCAGCATTTATGGACGGGCAAATATCGTCCTGACCGATCCGCTTGCCCTGGCACGTGCTGCACAGGATGGCGGCGAACTGCAGGCTATGGCAACCAATGCTGCGGCTGATTCCTTCAAATCATTTGGCGCAGTCTCAGAAGGTGAAGCCATGCCTGAATTGGCGATGGAGGCTCCCGCGGCTGCCCCGATGGAAGAAAGGATGGAACTGGATGACGCTGGCAGAGGTGGAGGAGCTGATGCAAATACACCGATCACCGTGCGGAGTGATTTCAACCCCCTGGCGACCTTTGCCGCCGAAGTAAAAACCAATTCACTTGGTAAGGCGACCATTTCGATCAAGGTGCCCGACAATCTGACCCGCTACCGCGTAATGGTCGTGGCGGTTGATGCTGGCGGGAACCAATTCGGTTCTGCCGAAGCAAACCTGACCGCACGTCTGCCGCTGATGGTCCGTCCCTCTGCCCCGCGCTTCCTGAACTTTGGCGACAGCTTTGAGCTGCCGATCCTGCTCCAGAACCAGACCGATGAGCCGATCGAGGTGGATGTTGTCGCCGAGGCGACAAATATTACATTTACTGATGGTCAAGGGCAGCGTGTAACCGTCCCCGCAAATGACCGCGTGGAAGTCCGCTTCGCGGCGAAGACCCAAATGGCGGGTCTGGCCAAATTCCAGATCGGGGCAGTCTCGGGAAGTTTCGCCGATGCGGCCACGGTCGAGTTGCCCGTTTATACCCCGGCCACAACCGAAGCCTTTGCAACCTATGGCGTGGTCGACTCTGGCGCGATCGCTCAGCCCGTGGCGTCACCACCGAATGTCTTCCCGCAGTTTGGCGGTTTGGAGATCCAGACCTCATCCACAGCATTGCAGGCGCTGACGGATGCGGTCCTCTATCTTTCAAACTATCCCTTTGAATGCACCGAGCAGATCAGTTCGCGTGTACTGGGCATCGCTGCACTGAGGGACGTTTTAACGGCCTTCGAGGCTGAGGGGCTGCCCTCCGCCGTCGATATGGAGGCAGCCGTCCAGCGCGATGTGACCCGCCTGCAGGGAATGCAGAATTACGATGGGGGTTTCCCCTACTGGCGCCGCGGACAGGAATCGATCCCCTTTAATACCATCCATGCTGCGCACGCTTTACAGCGTGCGATGGATAAGGGTTTTGATGTCCCCGCCAATATGCAGCAACAGCTTTCCGGCTACCTGGTCAATATTGAGAATTACTACCCCTATTGGTACAGCGTGCAGACCCGCAGAACCTTGAGTTCCTATGCGCTCTATGTCCGTGATCTGATGGGCGATAATGACTCCGCCAAGGCGCTGGCCTTGCTAGAAGAGGCCGGTCTTGAAGGCCTGACCTATGATGCGATCGGCTGGCTCTGGCAGGTCATCCTGGATGATCCCCGCGCTGCAGCCGACCTGGATGAGATCCGCCTCTACATCAATAACCATGCCGTCGAAACAGCTGGGGCGGCGAATTTCACCACAGCTTATGATGATCAGACCTATCTGCTGCTGGGGTCGAACCGACGCACGGATGCGATCCTGCTGGATGCGATCATCGCCGACGGCCCGGATGCGGACCTGATCCCGAAATTGGTCAATGGTTTAATGGCCCATCGGAAGAAGGGACATTGGGGGAGTACCCAGGAAAACGTCTTTGTGCTCCTGGCGCTGGACCGTTATTTCAACACCTACGAATCCCAGACCCCTGACTTTGTGGCCCGGATCTGGCTGGGCGAGACCTACGCCGGGGCGCATGCCTATGAGGGCTATTCCACCGAACGGCATGAGACCAAGATCCCGATGGCCTTTCTCGTCGACGGGGCTGACTTGCAGGACCTGACTCTGAGCAAAGACGGCGTCGGCAGGCTCTATTACCGACTCGGCCTGCGCTACGCCCCGACCGACCTGGATCTTGACCCGATCGATATGGGCTTTGTCGTCCAGCGTGAATATGAGGCCGTGGATGATGTCGAGGATGTCTGGCGCGACGATGATGGCGTCTGGCATATCAGGGCGGGCGCCCGCGTCCGCGTCAAGCTGAAAATGGTCGCCGATAACCGACGCTACCATGTGGCATTGGTCGATCCGCTCCCCGCTGGTTTGGAGATCGTCAATCCCGATCTGGCGGTATCCGGCTCGACACCTCAGGAACCCGACAGTTTTGAATCACGCTATGGCTGGTGGTGGTGGGGAACATGGTATGAGCATCAGAACCTGCGCGATGAACGGGCCGAGGCCTTTACCTCCCTGCTCTGGGATGGGGTCTACGATTACAGCTATATCGCCCGCGCGACTACGCCCGGGAAGTTCATCGCCCCGCCTGCCAAGGCTGAAGAGATGTACTCGCCTGAGGTCTTTGGGAGAAGTGGCAGCGATTGGGTGATTGTTGAATAAACAAGATTGTTATTAGAAAAGAAGAGACCCTCAAAGGAGGGTCTCTTTTTTTACGTGATGGTGAGAGCGGCTGTTGGACTTAGCGCTTTCCCAGAATTTCCGCCAAATAGGATTAGCGAAAAATATGAGCTGATTTTATTCTTTCGTAATATTTTTTGGTTGTCTTTTTGCAATAGTTAGCAAAGCTCGTAATGCTTCATTGACAGAATCATGGTCAGGAAAATACGGACTTATATCAGAATCAATTACAACAACATTTGTGCCCTCAGCGTATCTTTTAGCGTATTTACCGCGAATACCTTTACTGAAATCATATTCTTCCAACATTTCGGGATCATTTGACAATTTTTTCATAATATTTTCTTTCTTTTTGAGTTGCCTTTCTGGCGCTAATTATCCGCATATTATCTCCGCGTTCAATATGAACAACTGTAAGGATGCGGTTTTTTAGTGAATTACCAATAATTACAAATCGATCCTCAGATTCAGAGTGAAGGGGGTCGTAAATCGTCAAAGAATAAGTGTCTAAAAAAACAGTGCTGGCTTCATCAAAGCTAATACCATGTTTTTTCTCATTTGTTTGAGCTTTTTGTGGATTCCATTCAAATATCATCGATATTCTTCTTTTAAGGAGTGGGAACCATGGCTTTATTATAGCACGCGGGAAGTGTACTCCCTAGGCCTTTACCTCCCTGCTCTGGGATGGGGGCTACGACCACAGCTATATCGCCCGCGCGACCGCAAAATTCGCGTTCCATAAGAGATAATTTATAAAGCAATCCGCAAGCATGTTAGAGCACGCCTGCGGATCTAATTCCCGCCGCAGGTGGCACCCACGACGAAAGCTAGTGTAAATTATAGCACAGGGGATTTTTCTAAAGTAGAAGAAATGCCGCCATTCTCAGAAGGTGAAAACCGTTATTGTTGAGGTAGTCCTTGGGTGGGGTGATCGCATGGACGTGAACGTCCACGCTAATAGCTGAAGCCCGCTGCCCTAAAGGATGCTTCGCAAAAAGCGGACTCCCGAACCCTTGCGTGGAGGAGTCGACATTAGTCGGCTTTAGCTGAATAGCACGGGGATTAATTCCCGTGCGGATGGGATTTATCATCAGCAAAGTCTTCTTGGTCAACAGCTTAGACCTATTTCTTGTTTCTCGTCTAAAAGTAAATCCCCTAAAGCAGAGAGCATATCAATCAAAGTAATCCTTATCCTCCTCCGAGAGATACTTCTGAGCCTTGTCGATATTGAAATCAACGCCCAGCCCGGGAGCATCCCATACCTCGATCAAACTGTTTTGGACAATCGGATTCGGCAAGCCCTCGACAATCTCATACCACCAATCAGGATGAGCAACCGGGTACTCAAAGCCGATAAAGTTCTGCGGAAGCGTCGCTGCCACTTGAACATGGGCAGCCAGACCAAATAAGCCATCAAATATCCCATGGGGTGCGATCAGGATTCCGTGTAAATCCGCGTATTCGGCCACCCATTTGAGCTCGGCAATCCCCCCAATATCGGCAGGATCGGGACCGATGATATTAACGGCGTGGTTTTCAATCAGCTCTTTGAAATTTTGGCGGAGATAGATTTGCTCCCCGGTATGGATGGGTGTGGAGGTGCTGGTTGTAATATCCCGATAGATATCGGCGAGCACATAGGGGGAGTAATCCCCCGTAAAGGTATCCTCCAACCACATCAAATTCAGGGGTTCCACGGCTTTGGCGAAACGAATAATGTCCGTAGGCATCCAGCCCGGGCCACAATCCAGGGCCAGGCCGACCTCATCCCCGAGCACATCCTTCATCGCCTCAACGCAGGCAATGACATGCTTCATCCCGCGTTCCGTCAACAATCCGCGATTGGGATGTGGGGGATCTTTCTGGGTTGGCCTTCTGCTGAGGAATTCTTCAATCGACCAGACTTGAGATTCTTGCTCCGGAACCTCCCCGAAAAAGAAATCCGGCACTTGCAGAGGCATGGCGCTGTGAAAGCCGATCCCCTGCTTGATGATCGAAAACCCCTCCGGGCTTGCTTTCATTTTTGCCACATTCTCGGCATAGTCCTCTGGTTCTGAGCCTGTCATCGGAAAACGGACGCCGCCGTTATACGCCCGGACCTTGTCACGCACCTTGCCCCCCAATAGTTTGTAAACCGGGATCCCGGCTGCCTTTCCCGCAATATCCCAAAGGGCGATCTCGATCGCACTGACGGCACTTCCCCATGGTTTAAAGCTCCCCAGACGACGGATCTTGCGCATCACGCTTTCGACATTGGTTGGATCCTCCCCGATCAAATAGGGTTTATAAAAAAGCACCTGAGGTTTCAGGAAGTATTTTGTGGCCTCGATCTCGCCATGACCGTAAATCCCCTCATCCGTAACGATTCTGACAATCGGGCTGTGTCCAATCACGGCACATTTCAAATCAACAATTTTCATTTCACTCCTCCGATTTTTAGATTCGCGAGCTCAGAAAATAATATCTCAGTTCAGAGAATTATAAAAGCAAATCATGATAAATATTCCCGGATGTATGACCTACCATTGAAGTAAATGTTATAATTCTTCAAACTTAAAGGAAGTTGGAATATGTGCGAAAACTGCAAGATTGACACATTGGTCATCCTC
Organism: Candidatus Desulfolinea nitratireducens; assembly: GCF_982879505.1. NCBI lineage: Bacteria > Bacillati > Chloroflexota > Anaerolineae > Anaerolineales > Candidatus Desulfolinea > Candidatus Desulfolinea nitratireducens. Next base: position 2,077 of record NZ_CEYOSI010000074.1, on the reverse strand, counting down.
TATGTGACCAACGAAGAAATCGACGAATTGACCAAAAATCTGATTGAGAAACATTTCTTTTTTACGCGCATGGCTAGCAGCGGTGGTTTTTTCAATTTCCCCAATACCAGCTTGCTGATTGGAATCTCCAAAGACCGCCTGAGCGATCTCAAGGCATTGATCAAAAAATGTTGTCGGCGACGTAAGATTCATGTTGCCACCCAGACACATATCCATTCCTATCCACATCACAGCGCGCCCGTGATGGTTGAGGCCGAATTCGGTGGCGCAACCATGCAAATGTTGGCGGTTGAGCATTTTGAACAGTTTTAGAGGAAGATCGAATGAAACTTATTCTTGCTGTCGTTAGAGATATTGATAGCGAATCAATTATCCGCTCGTTGGTCAAAGCCGGGTACCGGGTAACCCGCCTGGCAAGCATGGGCGGTTTTTTGCATCGGGGGAACATGACCTTGATGATCGGAGTGGAAGATGGCCAGGAGCAGGTTGTCATTGACTTAATGCGTGAAGCGGTTGGTCCACCTGAAAAAGAACAACACCGTGTGACATTATTTCTACTGGACGCCATCGGGTCTGAACATTTCTAAGCTTTACTTCAAAGGCAGATAATTGATGAAAGCAACCCAAACATTGCGTATATTTAATACGCGCTTGCGCAATTCTGTAACTCAGTTTGCTACGGGTGGTAATTGGGCAATTGAGTTCTCAAAAGGAACTCGACATAACCTGCGAAGTTTCTTTTTTGATGGCGTTTCAGCCTCGGCCAGCGATTCGATCATTCTGACCTATTTGACGCTGTATTTACTTTCCCTGGGGGGAGGGACCGCCGATGTCGGTTTGATGACCTCTCTGGCCAGCTTGAGTGCGGTTTTATTATTAATTCCAGGAGCGAAACTGGTAGATCGCACCGGAAAACGAAAAATGATCGTGCTTATGTCTGGAGGAGGTATTCGCAGAATTGCCATCCTGCTGCTTGCAATGGTCCCTTTGGCAATCAGTGGCAAAGCCGCAATTTACGTAGTAATTGCACTTATGGTAATTATGGATGGGATGGGGAATCTGGGCCTTCCCGCCTGGATCTCGATGACGGCTGATATTGTTCCTTTATCCAAACGTGGACGATATTTCGGTACCCGCAACATGGCAATGGGGGTCTCCAAAATACTGACTACCTTTATCGTTGGCTTGATGATTACACGGATTGGTTCCCCAGTAGGATTTCAATGGGCGATGGGATTGGCTTTCATTTTTGGGATGATATCGACATCATATTTTTCGCGCATCAATGAAACTGAATTCGCGGAGAAAAAGCCTTTTAGAGGAAAAACAGAAAGCTACTCAATCAAAGCATTAATATCAACACTGCGATCTGATCGTAACTTTACGTTATTTTGCATCTATACCGCGGTTTGGACATTTTCACTAAGTTTAGCTGGCCCCTTCTTCAGCGTTTATATGGTGCAAGATTTAAAAGCCACGGCCGCTTTTGTGGGAGTGACCTCGATTGTCTCGGCCTTATCAAGCATTCCGGCGCAAAAATTGTTTGGTCCCCTGGCAGATAAGTGGGGAGCGCGGAAGCTCATATTGGTTACAAGTGGCATTATCCCAATACTGCCTTTAATGTGGTATTTCACCAGTGAACCCTGGCACGTATTTCCGATAAATACCATTGGGGGAGCTCTTTGGGCGGGCTATGGTATTGCCACTTTTAATTTCCTGCTTTCTGTCTCTCCGGCTGAGCAACGGGCGCGCTACACTGCTTTGTATCAAATTTCAGTTGCGAGCTCAGCTGCTCTGGGGGCAGCCCTGGGAGGCGTTGTCGCTAACTATTTGGGGCTGAACATTATTTTTTTGCTTTCTGGAATAGGTAGATTTATGGCTGCAGGCATATTTGCAAAGTTTGTCCACTCACCAACAGAAGAGCAAGCCTACCTTCAATCCTCTGGTCAATTTAAATAGGAGCAACTCCCACACTTTGGATAGGTCATTATTAACGGTTGGTCAGAGGGATTCGGATGAGGCTATTATAGCGATATTTCCACGATCCAGAACCATTTCAATTCAGCAATACTATCAG
>NZ_CEYOSI010000073.1:0-15038 GCF_982879505.1 Candidatus Desulfolinea nitratireducens | reverse complement strand
ACTGAAAATTCTTACATACTAGTTGTTGATGACGAAGAGACCATTCGCGAAGTTGTACGCCGTTACCTTGAACGGGAAGGCTTTATTGTTAAGGAAGCTGCCGATGGTTACGAAGCCCTCGACATTACCCGGGAGGCTCCCCCCAGCCTGATCGTACTTGATTTGATGCTCCCCGGCATTGACGGGTTGACCCTTACCCAGCATTTACGTCAGGATCGTGAGATTCCCATTATCATGCTGACAGCCAAAGGTGAGGCCAGCGACCGCATCCGTGGCCTCGACTTGGGCGCGGACGATTACATCACCAAACCCTTTGATCCGCAGGAGGTGGTTTCCCGCGTGCGGGCGGTCCTCCGCCGAACAGGCCGTACAGCAAAATCAACATCTCAGGAACCGATCGATTTTGGACGCCTGAATATCAACCCGATCACACGGAATGTCGAAGTCGAGGGCCAGAGTATCTCCCTGACCGCAAAGGAATTTGATCTGCTCTGGTATTTCGCGCAATCCCCTCAGCAAGTTTTTTCACGGTCCCAATTGCTGGCGAATGTTTGGGGCGACGAACTATACACCGATCCATCCACTGTTACAGTTCATATTCGACGCTTGAGGGAAAAAATCGAAGCCGATCCCGGCCAGCCTGAATATATTCATACGGTCTGGGGTGTGGGTTATAAATTTATGGATAAGCGATGAATAAACGGTATTCTCGTCTGATCAACTATCTCCTTGGCATACTGACAGTCCTGCTGTTGACAGTGGCGTTGATCCAATTGATCATGCACCCCCCACCCGGGGATTTGCTTTATCTGGCGCTCTATCTAAGCTTTACCAGTCTGATTTCAGCTGTGATCGGATTTCTCTTTCATCGTCTGGGTTGGTGGCGGCGGCTTCCCCGCCTGAGTTACGCGCTTATTCTCGGTTATATCCTGGCTGGCGGTTTAACCCTTTTCAACGTCTGGGTGACTGCCCGTCTCATGTTTATCAATCAGCACGACCTGGCCCTGGCAAGTCTCCTGCTTCTCTTCGCTGGCGGCATTTCTGTGGTTTTTGGCTTTTTCATTTCAAATACGATTACGCAGGCATTAGGCAATCTGGTCGCAGGTGCCAACCAACTCAGCCTGGGCGAATTTTCAACACGTGTTGACGTAAACGGAAATGACGAGATCGCTCAATTATCCAGAGCTTTTAACGAGATGTCTGCTCGTCTGGAACAGGCCGCTGAAAACGAACGTGCGCTCGATGAAACGCGCCGCAACCTGGTAGCCTGGGCCTCCCACGATTTACGCACGCCTCTGACCTCGCTGCGTGTGATGATCGCCGCATTGGTGGATGGTGTTGTCGACGATCCGGAAACAATATCCCGCTATCTGCGCCAAAGCCAGAACGAGATCACCCGGATGAGCAAATTGCTCGACGATCTATTTGAGTTGGCTCAACTGGATGCAGGATTCCAGGACCTCGACTTTGAGTGGGTCAGCCTCTCTGACTTAATTTCGGATACCCTGGAAAGCTTCGCAGCCCGTGCAGATGCGCAGGATGTCACGCTGGAAGGGACTGTTGATCCCCAGGTTGATCTTGTTTGGGCTACCCCTGAAAAGCTCAGCCGCATTTTGGATAATTTGCTCAGTAATGCCTTACGCTACACCCCGCAAGATGGAGTAATCCACCTGAGTGCAAAGGCTGAAGAGAATGCCACACTTGTCACAGTAAAAGATTCTGGCAGTGGGATCGCACCAAATGATCTGCCCTTTATCTTCGACCATTTTTATCGTGGCGAAAAGAGTCGGATGCGCGACGATGATGAAAGCAGCAGTGTTGGTTTGGGTCTGGCCATTGTCAAAGGGTTGGTCGAAGCCCATGGTGGCGAGATTTCTGTTCAGAGCAAAGCTGGCGAAGGGGCGCAATTCCAGTTTACTTTACCAGGACATGAAGTTGGTTAATGTTTTTTACCTTATTATTCGGAGAAATTTTATGAAATATTGGCTTATTCTTTTACTGGTTCTTCCACTGGTGGCATGCAGCAGTCAGGCGCAACCGGAATCGAAAATCGAACCTGAAGCACAGTCTGATCCGGGACCTCAATCTGATCCTGAGATCGTTTCGAATTTTTATGGACCTGCTCCAGAATTGACAAACGAGGTCTGGCTAAACACTGATACGCCTCTCCGATTCGCAGATCTACGTGGGAGCGTCGTCTTATTAGAAATGTGGACCTTCAGTTGAATAAATTGCAAAAGAGTAATTCCCTCGTTGAGGGAATGGCATCATACATATAAAGATCAGGGTCTGGTCGTCATCGGAAACCATTTTCCTGAATTTAGCTATGAACATGATCTGGACAATCTGAAAGCCGCCATCATTGACCTGGATGTACCTTATCCTGTGGCCCAGGACAACGATGGTGAAACCTGGCGAGCTTATCGCAATCGCTATTGGCCGACACTTTACCTGATCGACAAATGGGGCAACATCCGCTATACCCATATTGGCGAAGGCGCATACGAGGAAACAGAATCAGCAATTCTGGCCCTGTTGGCAGAAAAATATCCAAAATAATAAGCAAAAAACTTGTATAATAAAACACAATTCTAGGAGAAAATAATGAAGAAAATAAAATCATCTGAAATCACATCCTATAGCGACTATCTCTCTCGTCGAGATTTCCTCAAGACGATGGGAATCATGACCGCAGGCGCTGCACTATTGGCAGCTTGTGGCACTCCGCAAGATGAGGCATCTACTGTAGTAAACCCATCTGCTGAAGATTCATCAGGAATTTCCCCATCGGCTTCAGCCAACACAGACGAACTTGGGAAACCTTTAAATTCATATGAAGACATCACAAATTACAATAATTACTACGAGTTTACAACGGATAAAGAGCGCGTGGCCGTCCTGGCCGAAGGCTACCCAACATCTCCCTGGGAGGTAAAAGTTGGCGGATTGGTAAACAACCCAAAAACATATTCGCTTGACGATTTTCGCAAGTTTGAGATCGAAGAACGAATTTATCGTCTGCGCTGCGTGGAAGCCTGGTCAATGGTCATCCCCTGGATGGGATTCCCCCTCAGCAAGTTGCTGGCCGAGGTCGAACCGAAAGCGGAAGCCAAATATGTGCGCTTTGAGACGATTTACGATCCAGAGGGAATGCCGGGCTTCAAGAAAAATCCCTTTTATCAATGGCCATATGTTGAAGGCCTGCGTGTGGATGAAGCCATGAACGATCTGGCAATCCTGGCAACAGGGTTATACGGCAAAGACCTTTTGCCCCAAAATGGCGCACCTATCCGCATGGTGATTCCCTGGAAATACGGCTTCAAGAGCATCAAATCCATTGTTAAGATCGATCTCGTCGATGAGATGCCCAGATCCCTGTGGATGGCGGCTGCTCCCAATGAATATGGCTTCAATGCCAACGTCAACCCCAATGTTAATCACCCACGCTGGTCACAAGCCAGTGAGCGACGGATTGGCGAATTTGGCCGCACTGAAACTATCATGTTCAACGGCTATGAAGAAGAAGTTGCCCATCTCTACGCAGGCATGGATTTGGCAATAAACTTTTAATTGGGGCGGGACAGAACTATGAAAAAAAATACGTGGAAGTTTACCCCCCTGCAAATCGCTGCCCATGTGGGTGCGCTTATCCCGCTTTTATGGATGATCTGGGATATCTTCACCAATAATTTCGGTCCTGATCCCATTCGCGAGTTTACCCTCCGGACTGGGAAAACTGCACTGACCTTATTGCTGCTATCGCTGGCCTGTACACCGATCAACATACTCTTCAAATATAAGCAGGTTCTCAAGCTACGCCGCCCATTGGGATTGTATAGCTTCCTTTATGCCAGCATCCACTTTTCCATTTTCATCGGAGTAGATTATTTCTTCAACTTCGCACTGATCCAGGATGCCCTGCTAGAAAAACGCTACGCCATCGTCGGTTTGACCACGGGATTGATTTTGCTTACATTGGCAATCACATCCACATTGGGATGGCAGCGTCGCTTGAAAAAGAACTGGAAAAAACTGCACCGGCTGGTGTATCTTGCCGGAGCGTTAGCTGTTACTCACTATATTTGGCTGGTCAAACAAGGGGTAATTCAACCCTGGATTTATGCCGGTATCCTACTCATCTTATTGACTCTCCGGGTAAAGCCAGTCAAAAAATGGGCAGGATCACTCCTGAAAGGAGTCCGATTTTCCCGAGCAACCTGACGAATGCGGCATCTAACTCAAGGCTTGCCCTGCGCGATCTAATATTTTCTAGATGAAACTCCCAGCAAAAACACGCTGGGAGTTTTTTATCGCTAAAACAGCCCGCGTAACATCAACAAGAACCCGACACCCGCGAGCGGGATCCCGATAACTGCACCAACTACCGTCAGACTGACAACTACGCCGACGATCATCAGCACCAGGCCCAGGATAACGGCAACCAGGCGTCCTGTTAATTCAACGATCCCGGCTATCAAGCGCCAAAGGGCCACAAAAGGCCAAAAGAGCCAGAAAACTTTTCTTTTTTTATCTGTCATAGTATCCTCCAGGAAGATATACGCGTGATTTCAGCAAAAGGTGCGCCAGAAAGAAGACAAACCCAGTCGTGATATAATCCGCCGCATGAATGAAGAAATCACACCCACTCCCAAAAAAGAAAGAATGATCTCCTTTAAACGCGATCAGTTTTATACTGTTATGGTTATTGTAGCATTCTCAGTCGGCATCCTGACTGGCTATTTTATATGGGGTGCAAATCCCACTGCTTCCGCTGCAATCGCCGTACCGCAACAAGGACAGGTCGCCGCCGTCGAAAACCAGGCTCCCCCTACCCGCTATGAGATCCCGACCGAAGGCTTTTTCAGTGTCGGGCCAGAAGACGCAGAAATTACCCTGATCGAATTCAGTGATTTCGGATGCTCTTTCTGTGCAAAATGGCATAACGAGACCTACGAAGATCTGATGGCCGCCTACCCGGGCAAGATCCGTTTCGTTTATCGCAATGTTCCCTTCAGAGCCTTTCCGGCAGCTGAAGCAGCCATGTGCGCAAGCGAACAGGATGCCTATTGGCCTTATCACGACAAACTCTTCAGCTATGAATATGGCCTGTCAGATGATGCCTATATTCAATATGCAGAAGACCTTAATCTGGATATGGATTCTTTCAATACCTGCATGAGCGAACATCGCTATCAGGAATTTATCCAGAACGATATGGACTTCGCAACCCAGTTGGGCATTCAAAGTACACCAACCTTCTTTATCAACGGTTTGGCCCTTGTTGGTGCGCAACCGATTGGTGCCTTCAAACAGGTTATTGATTTAGAATTGGCTGGCGGAAGCTAAAATAACAATTCGACAACCCTGGGGAGGGATATGAAGAAATTTGTCGCTGTTGCAGGGAATATCGGTGTTGGGAAGTCCACACTGGTGGAGATGCTCTGCACCAAATTAGACTGGGAACCTTTTTACGAGCCAGTTGCTGAGAATCCCTATCTGGCAGATTTTTACAGCGACATGCCTGCGTGGTCTTTTCATTCACAAATTTTCTTTTTATCGCACCGTTTGCGCAGCCATGACGAGTTGGCAAAACACCCCACCTCCGTCATTCAGGATCGCAGTGTTTACGAAGACGCCGAGGTTTTTGCCCAAAATCTCTTTCGTCAGGGTCATATTCAGAAACGCGATTACCAAACCTACTGCGAACTCTATGAGACCGTGATCGGTTTTCTGCCTCCGCCTGATCTGGTAATTTACCTGCGTGCTTCTGCGGAAACCTTATTACGAAGAATCGAATCACGGGGGCGCGATTATGAACGTACCATCGCTCCTGAATATCTGGCAGGATTGAATGATCTTTACGAATCATGGATCGCGGGATTTACACTTTGCCCCGTTCTGACAGTTCCTGCCGATGATCTCGATTTTGTGGCCCACCCCGGACATTTAGAATTGGTCGCCGCTAAGGTGGACGATAAACTGACCGGAAAAGAAGAGGTTATTTTCGCAGCAGATGAGGTTGCCCGAGCGGCGGATTAATACGCAGTAGGTCACTAAAATGTAAAGGTCCCGTTCCCTTGAAGGGAACGGGACCTTGTTTATTAGCCTAATTTACACCCTCCGCTATGCCTCAAGTGCAGGTGAGCGTTCCGCAATTACTTTGAGAGCAAGGGTGGCAAAATCATCGACCGGGAAGGCGCCCCGATCTTCCCCGTCTCGCATCCGCAGGGCAACTGCACCGGCCTCGACTTCTGCATCCCCAACGACGAGCATATAGGGAATTTTCTGCTTTTGCGCGTTGCGGATCTTTGCATTCATCCGCTCATTACGGGCATTAACCTCGGCACGAATACCGGCTTTCTTAAGCTTCTTCTCAACCTCGAAGGCATAGTCAAGATGGTCATCTGTGATCGGGATGATAACGGCCTGGATCGGCGCGAGCCAAACAGGAAATGCGCCCGCGTAATGCTCGATAAGGAAGCCGATCATGCGCTCGTGTGTGCTGAGTGGTGCGCGGTGAATACAGAGCGGGATTTCTTCTTCGCCCTGCGCATTGATAAATTTCAGGTCAAATTTCGGGGGAACGGCAAAGTCGACCTGGTTCGTGGCAAGGGTAAATTCCTTCCCGATCGCACTCCAAACCTGTACATCGATCTTTGGGCCATAGAAAGCAGCTTCATCGGCAACTTCAACATAGCGGACACCGCCATTCTCCATCGCCTGGCGGACCATATCTTCGGTCTTCAACCAGAGGCGCTCATTATCAATATATTTTTTGCCGAGGCCTTCTTTGGCATGCGTACTGAAACGCATCACATATTTATCAATATTGAAGATTTCAAAATACTTCATATAGAGACCGATCACCGCCATGAACTCTTCTTCGAATTGTTCTTCGGAGCAATAAATATGGGCATCGTTCATTTGCATCGAGCGGACGCGCATCAGCCCAAAGAGCTCCCCACTTTTTTCATAACGGTAGCAGGTGCCATATTCAGCCAACCGGATCGGCAGATCGCGATAACTGCGTTGACGGGCTGCGAAGATCTTATGGTGCATGGGGCAATTCATCGGCTTGATGAAGTAGCGCACACCCTCCATCTCCATGGGCGGATACATGCTCTCAGCATAATATGGCAAATGTCCACTGCGAATGAAGAGATCTTCCTTCGTCAGATGCGGGGTACGGACTTGCTGGTAGCCTGCTTCGCGTTCTATATTCTTTGCGAGCTGTTCAAGTTCTTCGATGATCGTTGCGCCATTTGGCAACCAGAGAGGCAGGCCGGGACCAACCTCGTCGTCAAAGGTGTAGATATCCAATTCTTTACCCAGTTTACGATGGTCCCGTTTTTTGGCTTCTTCCAGTTGCCAGAGATAGGCATCCAATTCTTCCTTGGAATTCCAGGCCGTGCCATAGACACGCTGTAATTGTTTATTATTTTCATCCCCGCGCCAATAGGCGCCCGCAACCGACATCAATTTGACGGCTTTGGGATTGATCTGGCTGGTGCTCTCAACATGCGGGCCACGGCAAAGATCAACAAAGGAGTCGTGAGAATAGATTGAGATATCCGGTTTCTCATCGAGGGGATTTCCATACTCATCAAAACCACCTTCTTCGAGGCCTTCGATCAACTCCAGCTTATAGGGCTGGTCTTTGAAGATCTGACGTGCTTCATCCGCAGAAAGGACTTTCTTAACGAACTCATGCTGACCGTTCAGGATCTTGCGCATTCTTTTCTGAATTTTCTTCAGGTCTTCCGGCGTTAGCGTCCGTGGCAGATCAAAATCGTAGTAAAAGCCGTTCTCCACAGGCGGGCCGATGGTGTATTTTGCTTCGGGAAATGCTTCGATCACAGCCTGCGCCATGACATGCGCCGCCGAGTGTCGGATGCGGTATAGTTCGCTATCTTCGTATCTTTCTTGTTTTGCTTCGGCCATTGCTAACTCCTTATTAATAAAAAACTCTCGCCCAATACTGGGGCGAGAGCGATCTCACGGTTCCACCCAGATTTATCCTGAGCGGAGTGCCTGGCTTTTTCAAGCACACAGTCGAAGGACATCTCTTTTGGGCTGCTAACGGAGCTACCCGTTTTACTTACTAAGTTATCAGTAATCAGTTTTCCGTGATCAGTATTGTCTTTACTGATAACTCCTAACTGGCAACTTTTCTGTTCAACGCTCGCGGGGGGTTTTCGGTGGGGGGATGCTGGAGCAGGCTCTCAAACCTTGGCTTGCTCTCTCTGTCAGCTTCGTGGACCACGTACTCGTCCCGGTCAATGCGTAATTTATATACTAACTCATGGTCACTAAAATAGACCAGGTGGGCGATATTGGACTCGAACCAACGACCTTTGCGATGTCAACGCAACGCTCTAACCAGCTGAGCTAACCGCCCGAATTGAGCCCGTATTATAACGAGGGACTGATTATTTTGCAACAGTAATTGCGGGTTTCAACAATTAATATCAATAACTGCCGGAGAGAAAAACGCGCCTCCATTATCGAGCTACACAGTAAAATAGAAAGAAATCTAATAAGCTTTCTTTACACCTTTTGTCAAAAGCGTATATTAACCTTTTCCAACTTTCCCCAAGGCTTCCACAAAAACATCCACCATCTTTTCCACATTGATCTCTTCGGAAACGATCCGCCAGGATGCTGCCCCCATCTCGCGTAGGCGAACAATATCTGCGGTGGCCTCTTTTAGAGTAGCGATCAACGCATCCAGATCATTGGGCGGGATCTGCCAGCCGTTTTCCCGGCGGATGAGATCGTCCTGGGTGCCATCTCCTTCGGCAACGATCACCGGTAAGGCATATGACATCGCTTCCTGAACGGCCAAACCGCCAGTTCCGGGCAGGACGAATAAATCTGATTCTCCCCAGATCTGATTCAGTTCGGGACCATACCGTTCACCCAAAAAGCGAATTTCCGGGACATCCTCTGAAATCAGTTTAGAAGCCAAAGCCTCCAATGAAGCCCGCTCCGGGCCATCACCAACGATCCAGATGCGCAGCATAAGCTCTTTTGGGATGGATGCAAAGGCCCGGATAAGGCTATCAACTCGTTTACGCGCCTGTAATCTCCCGACAAAAAGGATAACGAGGGGTTCATTTGCTTTAAAAAGAGGTCGTTCGAGCATCTCCCCCTCTGGCCGCGGACTAACAGCATTGTGTGCAATAAAAATCTTGTTTTCGGGAATGCCGAGGGCTGCATATTCTGCGGCACCACGCTGACTGTAGGCGATGAGGGCATCGAACCGATTGAGGAAGCGCATCCAGTTCTTTTGACGGAGGCCAGCCCCAAGTCCGGTTTGGATCGGTGCGCCCAATCCCCATCCGATGACGGGACGGCCTCGTTCGCGCATCCATTTAATGGCAGCAGGTGACGCCAAATAACGGGGGTTCGCTTCAAGGATCAGCGCATCCGGATTCGTATCATCCAGCCATTTGACCAGATTTTCCTGATAGCAAGCATAGAAAGATCCGGAGAACATATGTCGGTTTTTTGTGTGGGTATATTGAGCAGCATTCAGGCTTTCGGCTACAGAAATGGATTCGATCGGCCGAGGATCACCTGCGAATAAACTCAGCCCACCTGTGCAAGATGCGCCAAGCGCGTCAAAAAATGGCCCGCGATAAATGGGCAGAACACGCTGTTGAATTGCAAGGTGACCGGAGAATTTTGGCATTATTTCTCGTTCCGGATAAAGATCAGGCTGGTTTCGTCGGAGTAGATCTCATCCCAATTTGATGAAGCGCCAAGAGCAGGGATCAAATCAGCCTGTTCTGTTTTTGAAAGCATCAGTAAATTGCTTCCTTCTTCTTCAAGAAGAGTCTCCCATTTCCAGGTTGCGGAACTAATTGCCTGATACCGCTCCCAATGCTCGGGTGGATAAACTTCAAAACGGGTATCGATCCAGATCGGACGCTCGGGTAGAGTATAAACGAGATAGCTCGAAAAAGCCAAGTCTGCCCAGAGGGGGCCTGGCAGTTCAGGATGTGCTTTTAACCACTGTGTTGCTTCCACTGGAGTGTCTGCTGAAAGAGCGGGCGGCGCCTCTGCCCACCAAAACTCCCGCAGGCCGGGCAGCAGCGCAAGCGGAAAGAGCAGGATGATCGCGCCAATGGCAATATCCATTGCCGGGATGCCCTGTCTTATGCGTGTTTTTCCCCAATCAGCAAGCAGGTCAGCGGTGAGGATCGAGAGGATAAAGAGGAACCAGATCCCATAGCGGAGTCCGGAAAATGCCAGCCAGCCGAACCCCAGGATCCAGACCCAGTCCAGGCGGGAGAGCTTACGTGACGAAAGGCCTGCCACCGCCATAAAAAAGAGAACCCACCCAAAGAAGAGATTCATCTGCCAGCCCTCATTGACGGGGGGCATCCACTCGCGGCTAAAGGCCTGATTGGAAATGACGCTGAGAGAATCGACGACATATTCCCAAACATAGATCCCGCGCGGATTGATGAGCGTTGCTATAAAGACCCCAACGAGAGCGATAAACAGGGCTTTGCGCTCACCTTTGCCAAAGAGAAATGCTGCGCCGCCGAGCAAAAAGAGCAAAACAAATGAACCGTGCAGGTTCACCCAGAGAAGGCTGACAAAGGGAAGCCAGCCCAAAACACGCGAGTCGCCATCTTCTCGATCCCATTTAATAAGAATCCATAAAGAAATCGCAAAAAGTGGATAAGCAAAGAGCTGTGGTCTCACCGCCCAATTGACACTCCCTGCGAGAATTGCAAAAAAGCTAACCAGGCTGGCGAGTTGAGGGGTTGCGTCACGAGCACGCATCACTTTCCAGAGAAGGGTATAGGTCAGGGAAAGAAGGAGGCCGCGCAGGAAAACGGTCAGGGAGATCCCACCAAATTTGTAAATCCAAAAGAAGAGCAGGGCAGAGAACCAGGAGTGATAGACCATCGGTTGGCCCGCCTGGGTTTGGGAAAAGGTCTCGATAATTGGGACGGTGTGTGTGGACGCAATTTCGCTCCCCAAACGCAGATACCACCAATAGTCATTGGGTCTGACCGGCAGCAAAAAGGAGAGAGTGAGCAAGATAAAGAGGGGGATGCTCAACCAGAGGAATTCTTTGCTAGAAAGTTTCATTTTTTATGCTGGGATATGCGGCGCCTGCCAGGCTGGTGATTTATGCACATGGACAACTTTCCAATCGTCATCAATTTTTACGATCACCCGGCTCTCGTTATGCGAGGCGACTTTGACCCCATCCGGGAGGGCGGTACTGATCATCAAAGTATAACTGGCAACGGCGGTATTCCCATAACGCTGGATGTTGAGATTCGCCAGATCAAATCGGACGGGGGCGGGGTCACCTTCTGCGCCAAAAACTGTGCCGCGCTTCTCGTTGGCTTTCATCATAAATTCGTGGAAGGGCAATCCGTCAATCCGCTGGGGCGTGACCCACCATTCGTAGAGAGTCAGATCTTCGGTGCAGCTTGCGTTATACGCGGCTATATCGTTTTGCATTATTGTATCGAGGTGATGTAAAAGGAACTGATGGATTTCCTGATCCTGGGGCATGGGAGCCTCCTCATAATCACAAAAAATAACACGAATAGCACGAATGAATCGAATTACAGGAATAAAAGCTTAACCCCTGCTTCTATATAGAGAAAGTCAGGATGAGGGGTAAGCGCTACAGATATATCATTTCTCTATTTTAAACCCAAGGTTAATTAGCACGTGCCTCGCATTAGAATATTATACTCGTCTAAAGAGCCTTACACAGCCTTGACGCATGAAAGCCCAACGGGCTAAACAGAGTCGGGTTTATCCGACTTCCCAAGTCTTGAGGCAAGGATTTATCCTGCACCGACGACCAAAATTGTAACTATCTCAGAGGTTTATAGAATTTTCAATTTTGATGCGTTTGCCCCAGCAATGCACTTTAAAAAATGCCTTCCGTCTGAAATATTATGGTATCCTTGATTATCCTGATTTGCACGGAGAGCCGCATGTATATCGCTATAGAAGGGGTGATCGGTGTGGGGAAAACCACGCTCGCTCGCCTGCTCCAACCTACTTTTGACGCTGAAGTTTTGCTGGAAATCTTTGAAGAAAATCCCTTTCTCTCAGATTTTTATGGTGACCGCGACCGCTACGCCTTTCAGACGCAGATGTTCTTTTTGCTCAGCCGTTATCATCAACAACGGCGGAATGTCCCGGAGCTTTTAGCAAAAAATGAGAACTTGCTCTCTGATTATACCTTTGCCAAAGACTCCCTGTTCGCCAGCATCAACCTCGACGGAGATGAGCTGGAAATGTATGGGCGTGTCCACGAGGCCCTGGCAGAGAAAATCCGCCACCCCGATCTGCTTGTCTTCTTACGGGCAGAAAATCAGACCTTAATGGAAAGAATAGCAATGCGTGATCGCCCCTACGAGCGCGATATGGACAGCGGCTATATCGCTGACCTTGGGCGAACCTACGCAGAGTTTTTTTCAAAGCCTTATAATAATACGCCTGTGCTGACAATAGACACAGACGATCTCGATTTTGTTCGTTCTCCAGACGATCTGAAATTTATTAAGGCTAGAATCGAAAAAGCCCTAAAAGAAACCCCTCTGCAACCAGAGTTGCTTGACAAATAATAAAATGAAAACAAAGAACACCAAGAGCGCTATGGAAGGTTTTGCTTTTTCTTTCTGATCTTCGTGCCTTCGTGGTGAACGGATATAGAATAAAGGATTTTTATGCGCATCACGCGTGAATTACTCATTCGCCTTGCCAAAGAAAATACACAGGAACGTGCCTATAACGATAAAAGCATTCTCGCTGCGTATTTGAGCGGTTCCGTTCTGCAAGATGACCCGCTGCTTGGCGGTACAACCGATATTGATCTTGTCTTCGTCCATGATAGAACTCCCGAGCATCCACGCGAGATAAAAGCCCTTAGCCCTGATATTCACCTCGATATCCTGCATCGCGACCAAAAAGACTACGACCCTCCTCGTGAACTTCGCAACAACCCCTGGCTGGGCCATGAACTCTACGACCCCATGCTCCTCTATGAAACCAAGCACTTTTTTGAATTCGCCCAGGCCAGTCTGCGGGGAGGCTTTGACGAGCCTAAAAATATTCTCAAACGCTCTTATAAATTACTCAATCACGCCCGCAAAATCTGGCTGGACCTGCAGCTCAAGACCTCGGACCCCGGCCCAAAAGAGATCATCAACTATTTGGATGCGCTCCAGCATGCGGCAAATGCCATCGCGGAGTTGAATGGGCCTCCGCTTGCCGAACGGCGTCTGCTCCTTGATTTTCCCGCGCGTGCCGAGGCGATTGAGCGTCCCGAATTCAGCACGGGGCTTTTGGGCTTGCTCGGCGGAACCGAGATCACCCCGGCAATCCTGGCAGAGTTGCTGCCCGCATGGAATAATTCTTTCACCTTTGCTGCCAAGACAGCTGATATCGATTCCCGCATCCATCTGGCCCGTCTGGCCTATTATGAAAAAGCCATCGAAGCGATCCTCAGCGGTGAAAACCCACTCGCAGCCCTTTGGCCCTTCCTCCAGACCTGGACCTTGTCCGCAAGCGCCCTGGTCGAAAATCAGTTTCCAGCATGGCAGAGGATCTGCGAACTTTTGAAAATTGGCGGGGAGCACTTTGAAAGTCGCCTCGAAGGGCTGGATCAGTATCTCGATAATATCGAGGAGATGCTT
Source organism: Candidatus Desulfolinea nitratireducens (assembly GCF_982879505.1). NCBI lineage: Bacteria > Bacillati > Chloroflexota > Anaerolineae > Anaerolineales > Candidatus Desulfolinea > Candidatus Desulfolinea nitratireducens. The sequence continues at coordinate 1,353 of NZ_CEYOSI010000073.1, read as the reverse complement.
GAAAAAATGCTTCAAGCGCATGGATTTGAGCTTTCAGAAATTATTTAGCCTGTCCACATCTGGGGGTGTGATAAAAAACACATTTGTTTTGGTACCCCAGTACTGTGGATAACTCCTTTAAATCTGTGGATAACCTACCTTGGTTGTGGACAAATCGCTCATTTTTTCTATAAATCGCTAAATAGATGCAAAAGTCATCCCCCATATACAGGGGGCAATTTGATAGCTCCCGAAAATATGGATTTTTGGGAAGTTTTGTGGAACTGAAATTAAATTGTCCTTTTTTTGTCCCCAAAACTATCCCTTAAAACCTGCTTCCTGCATTCACTGTATTTGTCTATGGGGAGGAACCCGACCAGCACCTCTAGGGGGTTCTCAGCAAAATACAGACCCTATCCCCACCATCCACACCCCCTACTAAGACGACTAATTAATATACAAATTAATAAATATGGATAAAGTTATCCTTTCCACAAAGCCAGCCCCCATAAGCATATTCTGAGAAATTTGCTAAATACCCCTTAATTCGAACTTGTAACTCGAAGGAAAATTTTGTACAATTTGAGAAGGGACTACATTGATCCTTTCCTTTAGGCTCATCATGGAGGTAAACAATGATGGATATCATTAAAGTATCAGCCAATTCTAGAACATCTGCTGTCGCAGGGGCAATAGCCGGAGTCTTTCGAGAGCATGGCCGTGCTGAGGTACAGGCGATAGGGGCGGGCGCGGTCAACCAATCAGTCAAGGCCCTTGTTCTGGCGGTCAGTTATCTCAAAGAAAGAGATAATATTGATGTGGCCTGTGTGCCCGAATTTGTGGATGTGGAAATCGAGGATAAAGTCCGCACCGCGATCAGGTTTGTCGTTGAACGGCGTGAAGTTGCCCCATCTGCTGATGAGATGGAAGAGCTCGACCAACTGGACTTATCTCCCGAGCCTGACGAGGATGCCCAGTTAGAACAAACTCCCGAAACGGAATCACCTGACCCAGCCGCTTTTCCATAGCGTCGGGAAGAGGGGCAAAATAAAAAAAATAAAGCAGGTAGAGAGATTTTCTTTGCCTGTCTTTTTTATCAGTGAGAGATGTGCACACCCACCTACTAGCAAGCCTGTACCCCTCGCGCAACACCGTTCGTCCAGCTCGATTGGATCCCGCATGGTCTCAGCGGGTAGTCGCTTTTCTATTGATGACAAAAGACAATTGTTTTTTGGGGAATGAAACTTGTATATTAGGATAAGGATGATTATCATGAGCAGTTGCCAGTAAAATAGCGCCGTCATATAATAGGCTATTAGACAAATTGGTTAAATTCAGCATTTGCGATATTGCTCTTTGTGAAGAAAAGAATGG
>NZ_CEYOSI010000072.1:13356-15118 GCF_982879505.1 Candidatus Desulfolinea nitratireducens | reverse complement strand
CAAGTAACTTTCGGCATTTTTCTGAGCTGTATCTAAAATACCATCTTCTAGTGCGGCATTCAGAATTGCTTCTTCTCCCACCCCAAGAGTTTTAATTACCATATTCGGATCAATCTCAGCCCAAAGTCCGTCCTGAATTGTATACACCTCTGTCTCGCTATTATTCAACGCAGTTATAAATACTTCTGCTGGAGGAAGCTGTACGTATAAAACACTTCCTTCCAATTTCATATCTTCTGGTCGAATTTTTTCCATATCAATTCCGGCAATAACAATTCCGTGTACCACAACAAGAAATTTTGTACCAAAGAGGAAGCCTAATGTTCCTTGCCTATCTTCATAGTGTACAACTTGAGTTTCATTATATTGAATTGTCTCTAGTCTTGCCAACGCACGAATTTCATTGATGATAGTCACAGGATCAGCTACAATTGTTGGCGTGGGGTTGAGCAACTCGGAGACCTGGGTCTGCATGGCACTATTTGCCTGCGCGATAGGGGCCAGGGCCTGTTGGGCTTGGGATGCACCCTCTTGTACGGATTGAACAACAAAATATGCACCTGCGCCCACAACAAGTAGAAGAAGTATTGGAACCAAATATTGTTTCATGATCTACATTATCCTCATAAAAATAGAAAGGGAAATAAGCAAAAACTATTTTAGGATATATTATAACATTTCGAGAACACAGGTACCTTGCATTCTATTTTGTTTCGAGTTATTATCATTTCTGAAAGGTTGAAAATTCAACCATAATCCTACTTTTCTTTGAGAGGAGAAAAACATGAAGAAAGTTTTGTATTTGCTCTTTGTTTTGATCATTGCATCGCTTGTCATATCTGCTTGTGGCCCGGGCAAACTTGGGACAGAAAAAAACCCCATCATCTGGGCTGTTGTTCCCTCAGGTGAAACCGAGCGCGTCGTCACAGGCTTTGAAGAAGTTGCCGCAATGATCTTCGATGAGACTGGCCTGGTTGTTCAGCCTTTGGTCGCCACTGAGTACGCTGGTGTGATCGAAGCCATGTGCAGTAATCCGCCAAAAGCTCATATGTCATCTTTGGCCACTTTCTCATACATCCTGGCTGCCGAAAGAGGCTGCGCTGATGTTTCCCTGGTCTCAGTCCGATTTGGCAGTGCTGTCTATAATGGCCAAATTTTCGTTCGCGAAGATAGTGGTATTACATCTATTACAGAACTGGCCGGGAAGACCGTTTGCCGCCCCGACCCTCTTTCCACCAGTGGCTGGATCATCCCCAGCATCACCTTTAAAGCTGCTGGTATCGATCCTGATACCGATCTGGCCCAAATTGTAGACGCTGGCTCCCATGATGCTTCTGTTGCCGGTGTTTATAATGGTGACTGCGATGCGGGCACATCTTATGTAGACGCCCGTGGCACCATTGAAGAGGATCATCCTGACGTCAAAGACGTCATCAAGGTCATCGAGATCTCAGCCGACATCCCCAATGATGGTGTTCAGTTCGTTCCCAGCTTTGACGCTGAAGCACGTGCTTTGATCGTTGATGCCTTGCTGGCTATCGCTGAGACCGATGCAGGCAAAGAAGCTCTTGATACCGCCTATAGCTGGAATGCTCTTGAAGAACAGAATGACACCTTCTATGATGCCTTCCGCCAGGTGCTTGATGCGGCCGGTGTTTCTGCTTCAGACTACTAAAAATCCTGATCTTCTGGTAACTGGAATGTAAATACAATTCACCAGCGGAGGATGCCAAAGATAGCATTTCTCCGCTGGTGTTTCTTA
>NZ_CEYOSI010000072.1:0-13346 GCF_982879505.1 Candidatus Desulfolinea nitratireducens | reverse complement strand
AATAAAAAATTCCGATTGTATTATTAAAACCCAAAATCATAAAAACATGTTGTGATTTTGGGTTTTTGAAATATTTTTGGCAGTACCAATCTAGACTAACTAGAGGAGAACCATATGCTTGAAGTTCGTCACCTCAGTAAAACATATGCCGACGGGACCAAGGCGCTGAAAGATGTCAGTTTTTCAGTGCCTGATGGAGAGTTTCTTGTTGTCATCGGGTTGAGCGGATCAGGGAAATCAACCATGCTCCGGTGTATCAACCGCCTGATCGACCCAACCGAAGGAGAAATTCTTTGGGACGGCGTAGATCTGGCTCAACTCAAAGGGGAAGATTTGCGCAAAGCCCGACGCAAGATTGGGATGATTTTCCAGCACTTTAATCTTGTTAAAAGATCATCTGTGTTAAAAAATGTTCTCGCGGGACGATTAGGATATACACCATCCTGGAATAGTTTAATCGGGCGTTTTTCCGCAGAGGACAAAATAAAAGCATTTGAGGCCATCAAAAGACTGGGTATCGAAGATCAGATCTATAAACGAGCCAGTGAATTGAGTGGTGGTCAGCAACAGCGTGTCGGCGTAGCCCGAGCCCTGATGCAAGATCCTGAGATGATCCTGGCCGATGAGCCTGTAGCAAGTTTAGATCCGGTGCTGGCTCACTCGATCATGCAATATCTCGAATTACTTAACCAGGAAGACAAGATAACCATGGTTTGCAGCCTGCATTATCTGGATTTGGTACAACGCTACGCCACAAGAGTTATTGGTCTAAAAGATGGGGTACTTGTTTATGAGGGCAGCAAAGCAGATATTCGCGCAATGACAGATGAACAATTTAAGGATATTTATGGCCAGGATGCGGAACGAGTAGGCGGCGGACTTGAAGGAGATCTAGGAGTAAAAGAGGGAGGTGCAGCATGACTGACGACAAACTCCAACTAGGTCATATCCCTGAGGACGCCCGAGAACCCAGCCTGGTGCCTGCACCAATCGCTGCATTGGCATCCCTGATCATTCCCGGCCTTGGACAGGCTCTCGCCCGAAGCGCACGCCGAGGATTGATTCTTTTCTTTTCCTTCATAACCGTAGTGGGCCTGACAATGTGGCGCTTTGGTATTGCTGCACCTCGCGACACGGGCAGGTGGGCGATCTTCAAAAAAGGCTTGTATCTGGACCCCTTTTTAATTGTTGTCACCATCCTGCTTTTCATCCTGTACATCTGGATCGCCATTGATGCCTATTCGTTGGCAAAAGTGCGCACAAAAACTCCACTGGGAGTTTTTATCGCGCTAATGGTTATGTTTTTTGCATTGGGCTGGCAAATCGCCCAAATCGATTTGGTTGGCTTTGTTTCTAACGCTGATGATGCACTACCCGCTCTGGGTCGGGTTGGCTGGCCCTGGAGTAAAGCTATTGATTACGAGTTAACTGAAATCCGGGCAGATGCAGAAATAGAAATTCCTTGCTCAGATGCGCCTCCCCCTGAAAACACCCTTTCAGGAGACGAGCCTATCATCATTTCGACGCCAACCTGTGGAAATCTGCGTGATCAGGATGGAACCGACAATCCGGGCACAGAGCTGCACCTGGAAGGCTACAATTTTTCACCGGGCATTGAGGTCGATATCATGTGGGAAGACCCGATTGGTGACGAATTCCGCCAGCGCCAGGGCGGAGAATATGTGATTGTTATCCCGGATGAAAACGGTTATTTCGAAATCGACATTGAAATGCCTTACGCTCTTCTGCCACCCAGTGCTAGAGAACCAACTTATATCTGGGAAGTGTTCGGCCATCAGATTGAAGAAGTGGGGGCCGCAAAATTAAGCCACGATTTTAAATTGATCGTTGAAAAAATGATCGAGACCATTTTCATGGGCATGATGGCTACCTTCTTTGGAATCTTGTTCGCGTTGCCGGTCAGCTTCCTGGCAGCCCGAAACCTGATGTCAATATCGCCATTGACACTGGCAATCTACTATTTGGTTCGATTTATCTTGAATATCATTCGTTCCATCGAACCGATCATCTGGGCCGTCATCTTCATCATTGTGGTCGGATTGGGGCCTTTTGCAGGCGTCCTGGCCCTGGTCTTACACTCGATTGCGGCCCTGGGCAAACTATATTCCGAAGCAATCGAATCAATCGACCCCGGGCCAATTGAAGCTGTCCAGGCTACTGGTGCCAACTGGATCCAAACTGTAATGTATGCGGTCGTTCCACAAATCATCCCACCCTTTGTTTCCTTCACTATCTATCGCTGGGATATCAATGTGCGCATGTCCACCATCATCGGTATGGTCGGCGGTGGCGGAGTTGGCTTCCTGTTGATCCAATATATCCGTGTTCTGGATTATCGCTCTGCCGGGATGTGTGTCTGGTTCATCGCGATCACAGTCGCCATTCTGGATTATGTGAGTGCAGAGATCCGCGCCCGCTTTGTATAAGAGATGTAGCGGATAATACCAAGGCCCTAAAGGCGATCCATTCCCTTTGGGGCCTTTTGCTGTAAAGTGGTAAAATGCCCGAATGTTCAAACTGTTATTTAAAATTTATGCTCTTATTAAAAGCATTCTTATGCTAATTTTCAAACTCCTTTTCATTCTGGGAATTAGCGGCGCAATTATTTTATTGATCGCGCGTCTGATTACTGCCATCCATAGTAAAGGTCGCGTCTACAGCGTTGAAGATATTCCTGCTGAACGGGCGGCAATCGTCTTTGGTGCGGGACTCTGGCGTGATGGCAGTCCCACGCCCGTTTTACGGGATCGGGTTCAGGCCGCGTCCGAACTATACTTCCAGGGCAAGGTTGAAAAATTATTACTGAGTGGCGATAATCGTTTTGCTGACTACGACGAGCCATCCGCGATGAAAAATTACGCTCTTGGGTTGGGTGTTCCCGAAGAGGTCATTATCCTCGATTTTGCCGGTCGCCGCACGTATGACACATGCTACCGTGCCAAAGAAATTTTCGGGCTGGAATCAGCGATCCTCGTCACCCAGGAATTCCATTTATCACGCGCACTCTATATTTGCGATGCGCTTGGGATATCAAGCAAAGGCATCAATGCAGATAGACGTACCTATAGGAAATTTTCCCGAGGGTACTGGAATTTGCGAGAATCACTTGCCACCATCTCTGCACTCTGGGATGTGCATGTTATACATCCCATACCCGTTTTGGGAGATTTTGAACCAATTTTTCCGGAGGAATAATGAAACGCATAGAAGCCTTAGCGATAGTTCGCGAATTCATCAAAAATGAAAATCTGGTCAAGCATATGTTTGCCGTCGAAGCCGCCATGCGTTTTTACGCCGAAAAGTTGAATAAAGATGTGGAACTCTGGGGAGTGGTCGGGCTCTTGCATGATTTTGACTGGGAGATTCATCCCACACTCGAGGATCATCCAGCTGAGGGCGCTCCCCTCTTGCGGGAGAGGGGTGTGCCGGAACCAATCGTTCGCGCCATCCTCAGCCATGCGGAACATACCGGAATTCCACGTGATTCCCTGATGGAAAAAGCACTCTTCGCCTGTGACGAGATCACGGGGTTGATCACCGCCGTTGCGCTGGTACGCCCCTCGCGTTCGTTAATGGATCTACAAGCGAAATCCGTCAAGAAAAAATGGAAAGATAGACATTTCGCAGCCGGAGCCAACCGCGAGGAGATGGAACAAGGTGCCGGGGAATTTGGCGTCGAATTATCTGAACATATCACGAATGTGATCGAAGCCATGCGCCGTATTGCACCTGAGCTGGGGTTGGCGGGATAATTTTTATAAGGGCGGACAGCCGTCCGCCCCTACTTTACCTGCATCGGAATACCCGCTACAAGCAATAGCACTTCGTCGGCATGAGATGCCAGGATTTGGTTGGCACGTCCAAGAATATCTCGATAGGCGCGTCCCAATTCATAGGGTGGGACAACCCCCAGACCAACCTCATTCGATACAACCAACAGTTCTACCTCTGTCTCCCGGACATAAGCGACCAAAGCCTCCACTTCGACAATCACATTCGCCTCGATTTCAGGTTCGAAGGGATCAGCCTTTGGGTCTTCAAAGGGATCGCCTACCGGGGCGGCCGCATCCATCAGATGATTGGCAACCAGGAAGGTCATACAATCCAGTAAAATGATACGTGCCGTGCTACCTGCCTCACGAATAGCTTGGGCAACATTTCGGGGGGCTTCTATCGTCCCCCAGGTGGATGGCCTCTCGGTGCGATGCTTCCTGACCCGCTCGATCATCTCCTCATCTTTGATCTCAGACGTGGCGACATAAAGAACATTCTCACCACCTGATTCTTTGGCCCTCTTTTCTGCAAAGGAGCTTTTGCCACTTCGCGCGCCACCGAGAACCAAGGTTAATTTTCCCATATGATCTTCTCCAAATATTCCATATCCAGGGTTTCTTCCAGAGTATCCGCCAAACGTGTCAGGGAAGCCGCGAATGGGTTTTTCTTTCCTGCCTCTTCACCACTCCAACCTACATCTTTCAACCAGGCTCGGCGTAGATTCTCATTCGAGAACAATCCATGCAGATAGCATCCCCAAATTTTTCCGTCCTCGCTGGTTGCTCCATCCGGCACCTGAACCGATTGACCACTGCGTTCTATAAGTTTCATCCAGGGGCTTTGGCTATCGGTACGACCCATGTGAATTTCATATCCGCTTATTATTTCACCTTCAATATCAGCAAACCAGCCAGAACCATTTTCTATTTGGGCACTGGCCTGATGAGTGGCTTTTTCACCAGAAAAAACTGTTTCAATGGGAAGCAAACCCAATCCGGGGGCGCTTTCCAGTGCTGATTCCACATGTTCCGGATCATGGACAAGTTCTCCCAGCATCTGGTAACCGCCACATATCCCAACGACAGCGCCTCCCTTCTGTGCATGCTCCTGAATCCTTTTTTCAAAGCCTTGCGACCGCAACCACTCCAGGTCGTTGAGGGTGCTCTTCGTCCCCGGGATGATGATCGCCGCGGGATTGCCAATTTGCTCGGGGCTATCCACATAACGAACGCGAACACCCGGCTCTGCGGATAGCGGATCGAAATCATCAAAATTAGCAATGCGGGGCAGATGTACCACGACTATCTCGAGTTCGTCAGTTGGTGAGACAGAATTCTCAAAGGGATTGTCCAACGCCACCGCATCTTCTTCAGGGATGAATAGACCCTGTAAATAGGGCACTACACCCAAGACCGGAATATCGGTTTTATCTTCCAAAATTTTGACCCCATCTGAGAACAGCGATATATCCCCGCGGAATTTGTTGACAATAAAGCCTTTTACCAGTTCGCGCTCTTCAGGCTCCAGTAACCAGGCTGTGCCAATTAATTGTGCGAAAATCCCGCCACGGTCAATATCACCAGCTAATAGTACAGGGGCTTTTGCATAACGCGCAATCGCCATGTTAACTATATCGCCCTCTTTTAAATTAAGTTCAGCCGCACTGCCAGCACCTTCAATAATTACTAGTTCGTATTTTTCACGCAGTCGATCCAGGGCAGCCGTTGCCTCCTTCCAAAGCATCTTCTTATTCGGATAATAGTCTTTTGCGGAAAGCGTTTTCCAGGGCCGCCCCATAACAACCACCTGTGAGCGAGAATCCGCTTCAGGTTTGATCAGGACCGGGTTCATATCCACGTGAGGTTCCAGGCCGGAGGCAATTGCCTGGGTAGCCTGCGCACGTCCGATCTCGGAGCCATCCGGGCAAACGGCAGCGTTGTTGGACATATTCTGCGCTTTGAAGGGTGCAACCCGCACTCCTCGTCTGGCGAAAAGGTGACATAAGCCAGCTACCAGCAAGCTTTTTCCAACGGATGAGGAGGTGCCTAAAACTACGAGAACTTTTCCGGTCATATTGCCACTCCGGTTGTGAAAATAAGCAAAACAGCCAATTCGATCAATTCGCATAGGGCGCCGTAACTATCTCCGGTCAGGCCGGGGACGCGGCGTAAAATAAAGCTTGCGCCAAGCCAAAGTATTATTCCTGAGATAGCGAAGGTCAATAAGCCGATCCAATCAGCGAAGAACCAGGCTCCCAAGACAGTCAGAACGGTAGCCAGAATGACTTGTGGCCAACGGACGTTCTCTTTCATACCGCGCCCCATTCCTTTTTCGCGGGCGTATGGGAAAGCGAAGATTGCAATAGACAATGCCCAGCGTCCGAAAACGGGAGCAAGCAAAAGTCCAGAAAGATTCGGGAGAGAGGTCATGGCGGCATATTTTGACAGCAGCAACACGACTCCACCAGCCACACCAAATGCGCCAACGCGCGAATCCCTCATGATCTCCAGGCGTCGCTCTGGAGTGAATCCGCCAAATAGACCATCGCATGAATCGAGAAACCCGTCAAAGTGCAGGGCACGGGTGAGCAGCAACCAGGCTGCCAGGACGATGACCGAGACAATCTGCGTTGAAAAAATCAACTCCAGGCCACTTCCCAATCCATAAAGCACCCCGCCCAGCGCCAGGCCGACCACCGGGAAATAGCCCACAGATCGACCCAGCTCCTGTGAGGTAAATGGGCGACGGATAAGTGCCGGAAAGGTGGTCAAAAATTGGAAAGCAGTCAGAAGTGAAGTTATCATTTTTTATCCAATCCGCCAGGTACGGCTTTAAAATTCAATTCCTGGCTGTGCAGAAATTTCCTGATCTTCATAAGGATGCTTGATTTCTTTCATTTCCGTGACTATATCGGCAAAATCTATCAACTCCTGTGGTGCATTGCGCCCAGTGATGATCAAATGCAGCATGGGCGGTTTGTTTTCCTGCAACCAGGCGATCACTTCATTCACATCCAACCATTCGAAATCCAATGGGTAGGTAAATTCGTCTAAAACGATCAAATCGTATTCGCCACTGGTGATCTTTTCCTGTGCCAATTTCCAACCATGCTGCGCGCGTGCAATGGTCTCATCCATATCTTTTGAACGCCAGGTAAATCCATCCCCGGTGGAAAGCCAGTCAATTCCCAGTTTTGTGGCGGCTTTAACCTCACCCCATTTTCCCTTCTCTGATTTGATGAATTGGAGAACACAGATGCGCATCCCACGCCCCCATGCGCGTAAAACCACACCAAAGGCTGCAGTGGATTTCCCCTTCCCTTTTCCCGTATTGACGATCACCAGGCCCTTTTTCTTTTTTGCCATTTTGCCTCTCTATTACTTTTGTTCCAATGCGCCTTGCGGAAAAATGATCGGCGCACCCGTAACTGGATGAGGGATAATCTCAACCGGCGTTTGATAGGCCTCACTGATATTTTCTGCACAGATCACCTCTTGCGGAGTACCAAAGGTTATTAGCTCTCCACCGACCAGCAAGGCAACTTTATCTGCAAAAAATGAAACCAAATTCAAATCATGGACGGCCATCAAAACAGCTAATTCTTTCTCTATCGAAAGTCTTTTTATCAGCGATAATAAATTTGTCTGGTGTTGCAAGTCCAGATGATTTGTGGGTTCGTCAAGCAATAAAACAGGGGTTGACTGAGCGAGGGCTCGCGCCAGCAATACCCTCTGTTGTTCGCCCCCGGATAATTGAGCGATCGACCTGTCAGCAAAATCCTGCAATTGGGCTTGCTCCAACGCCAATCGAACAGCATCTCTATCCTCCTGGCTCTCACGCCCAAGCCAGCTCATATAGGCTGTACGTCCCATCATCACGGCCTGCTCAACAGAATAAGCACCTCCCAATTGCCGTGTTTGAGGAACAACAGCCAAAACCCTGGCCCGTTCCGCGGTTGAAAAACGGGATAAATCTTTCCCATTGACATAGATCTGCCCGGATTCGGTGGGTATTGTCCCGCTTACGGCTCGCACAAGCGTGGTTTTTCCGGCACCATTCGGGCCGATCAAAGCGATTATTTCTCCGGGAAGGGCCTCAATGGTAATATTTTTCAGCACCCTTTTCTGGCCATAGGCAACTGTAAGAGAGTCTATTTTTAGCATATTACCAGAAGACCTCTCGCTTTGCACGGCGCAGAATCCACAAGAAGAAAGGCGCGCCAGCAAGGGCGGTCACAATCCCCACAGGCAGGGTAGAGGGAGCCAACAGGATACGCGCCAGCATATCGGCCAGCAGCAACGCACTGCCACCTCCCAAAATGGATAGCGGGACGAGGCGCCGGTAATCCGCCCCCCACAGAATGCGAATCATATGCGGGACGATCAAACCTATGAAGCCGATCACTCCCGAAAATGCAACTGCTACCGCTGTGGTCAGGGATGCTGTCACAATGATGAATATTTTAGCCCGGTCAACATTCAGCCCCATCTGCTTGGCTTCTTCTTCCCCGAACTGGAGCACATTTAGCATATGTCCAGAGATGGATAGCATCCCCATGCCTGCAAGCATGTAAGGCAAAGCTGCGATGACAGGATTCCAGCCTGCCATCGGTGAACCACCGAGCAAAAATGAAATTGCCCGGTGAAGTTGCAAATCGGTACGCAGCATCAAAAAGGAAGTCATTGCCGAAGCAAAGGCTCCTACAGCCACACCGGCAAGGATAAGCGTCGTCATCGGGACCATACCATTTACACGCGCCAGATTGTAGACCAATACTACGGTCAGGATCGCCCCCACAAAGGCGCCGGCAGGCACCAAATAAAATCCCAGCAAGTTTGTCGGCCAGTTAAGTGACATTGCAAACACCGCACCTAGTCCAGCCCCTGAAGCGACACCGATCAGATAAGGATCAGCAAGCGGATTACGGAACAATCCTTGATACGCAGCCCCACTGCTCCCCAGGGCTGCTCCTGTCAGGACTACCAGAACCGTGTGCGGAAGGCGCACAGCCAGGATGATGGCTGAAAATGAATTTGGCCAATCAGGATTGATATTGATCCCAGGAATTTGAGCTGCCAGGATCCGGAAGATAGTCTCCGGAGGAATGAAGACAGCACCCAGCGCAATACTGATCACAAAGGCTGTGAGCAACAAGATCGTATTCATTAAATAAGGTCGTTTGCGGATCATAATAAGCGGGACGAGGCTCCATAACCTTTCACGGTCAGCATATGAAGCCTCGTATGATCGGGCTTACTCAAATATCTCGGGGTGCAAGAGTCTGGCAGTTTCTTCCAGAGCATCCACCAGACGGGGGCCAGGAACGCTCATCATGTTGGGGTCGATAGGATAAAGTGCATTCTCAGCGACAGCAGTGATGGCATCCCAACCTGGGCGTGCGATAACAATCTCAGGAGTAACACCATAGGGTGCATCGGCCAGCAAAATAATCTCTGGATTGATAGCGATCAATGCTTCGGTACTGATCTGAGCATAATCACCTTCTAGCGCAGAAGCCGCATTGATGCCACCGGCCATGGTGATAATATAATCAATAAATGTGCCAGACCCCGTCGTCCAGGGATTGGCCGGATCAGTTGCATCCAATTCGTAAAAGACAGAAGGGAGATAAGATACAGGAGCAACTTTTTCCTGTACAGCTTTGACACGTGCATCCAGGTCTGTAATCAGGATTTCGGTTTCGGCTTCGTGACCCGTCAGCCTGGCAAAATCACGTAAGTTTTCAAATAGCTCTTCATACGAGGCGGGGTTGGCCTGCCAGTAAACATTCAACCCGAGGTCGCGCAAGGCCAGAGCCTGGTCTTCCGAGATAATCTCAGCCGCAACGACCAGGTCTGGCTCCAGCGCCAGGATGGCTTCTGTGGGCAACTCCTCCCATAACGCACCTACGCTGGTGACATCGAGGGCTGCTTCAGGATACACAGAATACTCATCGCGCCCGACAACCTGATCTCCGGCACCGATTGCAAACAGAACCTCTGTGGTAGAGGCCGAAATGGAAACGATGGCTTGCGGGTATTCGCTCAACTCAATCGTATTGCCTAAATCGTCAACAAAGATCATACCCTCTGGTTGTGGTTCTTCAGCAGGTTTCGGAACATCGGTGGATTCTACTTCAACAGGAATTTCAGGTGGGGTTGCAGCAGGGGTACAGGCTCCGAGCAACAGTCCAAATGAGAATAGCACTGTTAAAAAAAGTATTTTTTTCTTGTTTATCATTTATCTCTCCAACAATCTATATTTATCGGTATGGTATTTATAGAATCAAAATCCCCTACCTTGCGGTAGGGGAGAGGAATGGTTTAGTGATATAAACGCTTTCCACCTCCTTTCTGCGAGGGGTGTGGAGACTAATCAAGGCGGGCGTCCTGGCTTGTTCCTGACGGAACTTACAGTTGCGCTACAGCGCCGGACTTAAACCGGCTTCGCCTTTGAACCTTCCCATCCGGGGGAAAAGGTACCTTGATCAAAAATAAAATGTTAAAGCTCTACGCCCATTATACCGCGTGATATTCTTTTTTGAGATGATTTTCGGCCGCAATTATTTGGATAACCTTCCCCCCTTACTCAGGTTTCCCATAAAATGAGCAAGAAACGTAATTCATCCAGCTCCCTCTAGATAAATATTTACTGAAATCAATAGGATTTGAAAAGAGCCTCGCGATAGATGCGAAGCCATCTTCATGATGTTATTTTTTATGCTTGCGCCTCTTCACCTGCTTCTTTACTCCCAATATAGATCGTTCTTCCCATAATCCCCAAAAACAACAGAATTGAAATCGCGTTGAAGAGACTACCCCATAAGCGTAAAGGCTGCTGAAAATTCAAATCTCCAACAACACGTAGAATCAGGGATATGTGCAAAAGAATCAATGGATAATAGAATTTGCTGCTATATTTGACTGGTAAATGCAGGATTGCCGGGAAAATAATCGCCGCATGACCGAAGATCATAGAGAAGGTAAAGCCGACAAAAACCGTATGCAGATAAGCATCGTAAATCGGACCGGCAAAAACAGCTCCAGAATATAAGCCGATCACTCCACTGACACCCAACCAGACATAGCCACTCAAGAGACAAATAGCGACAAAGCGCACCAGTCCCGTTTTGCGAACCGTGATGCGGGCAATGTCGAAGCGAAGAAGCCAGAGCGCCATGAGGAGCATCCCCGCAGAAATGGTGCGAGTACCCACATCAGACCAGAAGAGTGACAGAATTAAACCAAGTAAATAAACGCCAATTGTCATTAACCCAATGACTCGTCGTCTTTGAGATGGAGGCATAATTCGATTTAGTTCCAACCGTTCGCCAACGATGGTCAAGACAAGAAAAGCGCTCCACCACAAGACGATCTGAAAGATAGGCAGGCCCAGAAACCAAAGCAATGTTCCAATAAACCAGGCGATGGCTCCCAGGGTCATAATGACCGTGTAGTCTGCTCGATGTTGTTTCAGGATCACGACAAAGATGACAACAAGACCAAAGCTCCCCGCAGTCATCAAGAGGGCGCCAAGAATCGCATTTCCACCTGCGACATAATAAAGCCCTCCCAGGGCGCTCAATACTGGCCCTGCATATAACCAGGATTTATTGAGGGCAACGGCGCGCTCAATACTGATCAAGGTACCTAAAAAGCCTGCGATCATCAAAGGCCCATGCGCCATCGGCCAGGGGGATAAAGTGGGCCATTGCCAACCCATACGCAAGAGACCACTCCACATGGCGACAAATAACACAAGTACAGCTACAAATAATAATGGAAAACGTTGGGAGGGTTTTGTAAACATCGATTATGCCCTAACAAAGTGATTATTCTCTTTTTCATCACCCACATTTGTCTCCTCGCCATGACCAGAGAGAATGCGCGTCTGATCGGGGAGGGAATATACCTGCTCACGGATGCTCGCCTCCAAGGTTGCCCAATCGCCGCCGGGGAGGTCTGTACGGCCAACACTACGATAGAAGATCAGGTCTCCGCTAAACAGGATGTCTGCATCCGCACAATAGAAAGCACAATGACCGGGGCGATGTCCCGGAGTATGGCGGGTTTCAAATGAAAATTTTCCAAGCTGAAGGATTTGTCCATTTATCAGAGTCTCAGGCTCAGGGCCCGGGTCAATCTTGAAACCAAATAACGCCGCCCCACCACCCTTTTTCCACAGATCAAGATCATCAGAGTGCAGAAGAACAGGGGGGGCTTCGGGAAGGGCATCCACTAGTTCAGCCACTCCGCCAATGTGGTCGAAGTGGGCATGGGTGAGCCAAATTTCTTTGATCTGCCAGCCTTGTTCAGCGGCGGTTTTGGCAACCAGGGCGCCATCCCAGGAAGGATCAACAACAATAGCATCACCGGTATCGGTATCAGCAACAATAAATGAATTGGTCTGGACAGGACCCAGGGTAAGGGAGATAATTTTCAACATAGAGGTTCTCAGGATTCAGGAATTAGGTTTTTGGAACGCGGGAAAAAGATCAGGGTCAGTATAATGCTAATGAATATCAGAAGCAAGGCAAAGGGGTAGGGCGATGCGGGGTCACTCACATAGAGGTATCCCGCCAGTGGCGGCGCAAGGATCAGTGAGAGAGCGCTAATGGTTTCCAGCCATCCATAGGCCAATCCCATTTGGGCTTCATGAACAAGGCTGCTCACATGGGCCGTAGCCATCGATCGAGCTGCACGATATCCTCCAAGCAGGAAATAAGCGAGACCAAAAACTCCGATCCCGGAACCGCGCCAGATCAAAAAGGCAAATATGGCAGTGAAAAGCTGGCCAAATAAAAAACCGAGTCGGGCTCTTGTTTGCCCGAGGATCAGATTCAATATCACATTGCCGAGCGCGCCCAGAGACCCTAGCAACCCGATCTGCCCCAGCGTCAGACCGCGAACTTCCTGGAGAAAATTCTGCGTAAGTGGCTGAGAGAGGTAAAGTGCAAACATCACGATAAAAATCAGACCGAGAAAGCTCAGATAGCGTTTATTTCTGAGCAAATTTTTGGAGGAAAGTTGTGTCGACGAAGATTCGACAGGCTGTGGCGGCAGTGAGAGAATGAAAACCATGGAAATTAAAAAAACACCCAGAGCGCCATAATAAAGTGAGCGTAAACCAAAACGATCTCCCAGCCAGCCCCCGAGGAGAGGTCCGAGAATCATTCCCAGGCTAAAAGTTGCCGAAACGAGTGTGATGGCGCGTTCAACCGTCCACTTGCCCCGTGCAGAGGTGACATAGCTATTTAAGGGAGACATAACAAAAGCTGTAAAACTATAAAAAATCAATCCTATTACAAAAATGGACAAGGTATTGGCGGTTGCCATCAACATACAAGATAGCAAACCAATTCCCCACGCGGCACGCAGGAGCGGGCGCCGCCCAAATTTATCGGCAAGATAACCTGCCGGAATATGAACAACGGCCATCGCCACCCCGGCAACCCCCAAAATCGTCCCGATCTGAAGAGGATCAGCCCCCAACTCAGCCAGATAAAGGGGTTGAAAATAGAAAAACACCCCTTCGCCAATTCCCCAAGTGAA
>NZ_CEYOSI010000071.1:0-15429 GCF_982879505.1 Candidatus Desulfolinea nitratireducens | reverse complement strand
TTCATCATTCTCATCCTGGCCATCGTAATAGCATTATCAGGTTGCACATTGCGTTTGCGACCGATCTCAAGTATCCCGACTATTGATGCTCGGGCCACAAATGAGACCAAGGCGCTCTTCATCAACTTATGGACGCTGGCGGACACCAACCAGACACTCTTTGGTCATCAGGCCAACACCTTCTTCGGTGTCGGCTGGATAGTTTTTGCCCTATTGGCCTAGTGCTTTAGTTTTGGAGTCAACCAATTACGCATGAAAGAAATGAAGGAGACAAGATGAAATTAACCTTAGTTCGTTGGATAATTTTTAATATTTTTCTCTTCGCCTTTGGCATTGGCCTGGGCGCGGCCCACTATCCCGTGGATTTTGACGGCCTGCGCTGCCCCGCATACGAAGGCAACACACTCGCAGAGTGTTTCCAATTTGGTGCGTTTTTGGGCACAATCTCAGGACTGGTAATCGGCATTGGGCAAGGCGTTTTCTTGCGGAAACAATTGAGTTGGAGCCGCAATCAAATCCTTGCCTGGGTCGCTGCGACAACAGCAGCCTTTGCCCTCGGCCACGCTATCGGGGATAGTGGCCCGGTGCCACAAGCTCTGCCCTGGTCGGCTTTGGGGTTAGGCTTGGTATCCGGGTTGATTCTGGGAATTCTGCAATGGCTCGCCTTGCGTGGCAAAATCGAAAACGCGTCCCGTTGGGTGTGGTCGTCGACGATTGGGTTTGGGATTGGTTTGGGGGTAGTCGGTATCGCAGCCGCAGTCTTGTTGGACGCCAATCGTAATTCGATATTTCACTGGCATACCCTGTTTGACCTGCTCCTGTTTATTGCCCTGGATGGCCTGTTCGTCGGCGGTATCTGGGCAGCGTTGACAGGGCGTGTACTCTTCACGAGGCAAGCGCAATGAAATCAAAAATCCAAAACATCGGCTGGATCATTTTCATCCTGTTCGGCCTGCTGCAAATCAGCTCCGGGCTGCCATCATTGTGCATCCTGTGCATGGAGCCAGGTCATTGGGACTGGCTGACCAGTGCCCCCGAGGTGCTGGAATATTTAAACCTGACCTGGCGCTGGCTGGGGGTTACAAGCCTTGCCTTTGGCGTCTGGACACTGGCGATCGCGGCGACGGCATTCCGAAAAGGCGAGCGCTGGGCCTGGTTTGCCATGTGGGTCTGGCCTGCTTATTTGGCTGCCCAAGGAATCGTTTTTCCCTTCCAATGGCCCGCTATGCGCATCCTGATTGTTTTTGCGCTAATCGGTCTGTTTGTGCCTTATCGAATTTTCTTTCCAAAAAAGCAGGAGCAGAAAACTGAATAGAGTAAATTTTCTGTCCGTTCAACGGTTAGCCCGCCTCGGATGGTGGATCATTCTGCTGAATTCCGGTATCAGCCTGATCCTGGGACTGCTGGCCGCCCTGTTTGGTGGTTCGTTGACTGCGCTCGGAAATGGAGCGGGCGGATGGAACGGCATCCCTGATTTTGTTTTTAGTATCCCGATACTTTTGGGGCTCGCAGGATTATTTCGGGGAGTGACCCAAAGAGGAGAAGGACAAGCCCGGTGGGTTTTGGTTTTTATCGGGCCGCTGCTGATTTCGTTCGGCTACCTTTTGATTGCCCACACCTTTGACCCCTGTCTAAATGGTATGTGGGATATACGCAGCCGCATCGGTGAAACGATTCCGTTGTGCGAGCGATTTGGATCTGGGATCAACGTCCACACGCGCTTTCATTATCTCTGGCACATTCTTCCCACGCTGCCTTTGGTTTGGATTTACGGGCGTGCTTTGAAAAAGCAGTTGCCGGAAGTCGTTGATACAAAGAAGAAATGACCGCTAAATCTACTCCCTGGTTTTAAACCTGCTCTTTTTGTTGGCTGTAGTCGCCGTCCGGCCGGGAGCTGCACGTAGTAAGGCCGTTGATCTTTATTTCTGGTGTGTTCACACACCCGCGTTTTCTCAAGGAAGACCATGAATAAAAAAACATTCTCCCTCCTGCCCCCAGCAACCCGATTTGTATGGATTGGTCTTCTCTCAATGATTTTGGTCGTTGCACTCAATTTGCCATTAAGTCTTTATGCCTCCGTTTCCGGAAATCGCACATGGACTTTATGGGCGGCTTCCGGAGGCTGGGCACTCCCCGCGCTCTTCTACCTGATTGCTACTTTGCTGGGAATCCCTTCCCTGATGAAGGGTCGCGATTTCCGAGGTACCCGGCTGCAACGAGCGCTCGGATTTCTTGGTCCTTTAGCAATTCTTGCCGGTTTCATGGTGGTTGCGCATACGCTCGATCCTTGTCATCGGGGATGGTGGGATTTGCAAAGCCGGATTAATAACCTACCGCTTTGCGAATACTATTGGGGTGAGGTGACCATTGATACACGCTTTCACTGGTTGATGCATGCGCTCCCGGATCCGATCTTTTTGGCTGGCTACTGGCTGGTGCTAAGGAAATGGCATCCTGATTTCACGAGGAGCGCACAAAGTCATCAACACCTGTCCGAAAAATAGTTCGGTCTATGGCGGTTTTGTGACCAGTGCGGCGTTTTAGATTTTTGACTGGAAAGTTGAGGTGAGCAATGGAAAAAGTTAAATCGAATTCCTGGATAGTCTTTGCCCTGGTTGGCTTTCTGTTCGTTGGTTGGGGTTTCCACCAGTTTTTCGTGATCCCAACCTACACCGATCATTGGGATTGGCTCGTCCCAACCCCCGACCTACTCGAGTACATAAAGTTTCGCTTCCAAAATCTTGGCGCTTTCACCTTCGCTAACGGGGTTTTCGTACTTGGGGTTGCCCTGACCGGTCTGCGCAAGGGGGAACGGTGGGCCTGGGTGGTGCTGACGGTAATACCGGTCTACATCCTTTTCCTGACCGCTATTTTTTATTGGCTGTCCTTCCTCACCATTCCCTTGGCACTGCTGACAAGCTGGGCGCTATGGGTGAGCCGGGACGGGCTACAACCTGTTGTCTCCAACCGCCGCAGGGCTGGCTGGGTCCTTGTTTTCATCGTTGGGCTGCTCCTGCTCTACTTCGCCTACGACAACCTCTTTGTTATCCCCGCCCTGGATGTGCGCGACCCCGAACGCGGCTGGGACTGGCTGACGACCAACCCCGAGCACATCGATTACATCAAGCTTTACTTTCGAGTATACGGCATTCATATTCTGGTATTTGGCGCGATGGCTTTATTGTCCGTCTGGTTCGGCCTGCGGGAGGGTTATCGCTCCTCCTGGCAGGTGCTCTGGCTCGTCCCGCTGCTGATCGTCCTGCACGTATTCTTTTGGCCGTGGACTGCCCCGATTTTGATTGCGGTGGCACTGTTAGCAGCGATTGGGTTGTGGTGGGCGCGGCCAAATTCGTTCAGCATTTCATAGGAGACTATCATGCGTACTTTCTCTCGCCTCCAACAGCCTCGAGGCTTCATCATTCTCATCCTGGCCATCGTAATAGCATTATCAGGTTGCACATTGCGTTTGCGACCGATCTCAAGTATCCCGACTATTGATGCTCGGGCCACAAATGAGACCAAGGCGCTCTTCATCAACTTATGGACGCTGGCGGACACCAACCAGACGCTCTTTGGTCATCAAGACGACACCTTCTTTGGCGTCGGTTGGCGGGACGAACCTGGTAGATCAGATATCCTCGAAGTGTCAGGCTCGTACCCGGCGGTTTACGGTTGGGAAATCGGTGACCTTGAACTCGGCCGGCCCACTAATCTGGATGGCGTGCCCTTCGATACGATGCGGGAAAAGATTATCGAAGGGTATCGACGCGGCGGTGTGATCACGATCAGTTGGCATATGAACAATCCGGTCACCTATGAGAGTATCGGTAGCGATCCCGACGATCCTTACCCGGGGAGATCCTGGGACAGGACCGAGGCGGTTTCCACGATTCTGCCCGGCGGTTCGAACCATGCCATGTACCGCCGCTGGCTCGACGATTTCGCCGAATTTGCCAAGAGCCTGACCGTCTCAGGTGTGCCCTGGAACGATGAGGAGCACCTTGTGCCGGTGATTTTTCGGCCTTTTCACGAGCACAACGGATCCGTTTTCTGGTGGGGCGGCAGGAACACGACGGAGGCGGATTACATTGCATTGTGGCGCTTCACGGTGCAGTACCTGCGCGATTTACGCGGAGTGCACAACCTGCTGTATGCCTACTCGCCCGATGCCCGATTCATGCGCGGCCGGGACAGAGACTATTCGTTCCCCGACTTGGACACTTTCCGAACAGCATACTTTTACGCTTACCCGGGCGACGACTATGTCGATGTGTTCGGTTTGGATTACTACGTGAATGCGTTTCCCATCGGTACAGGTGTCGATGGGTCGGCTGGATACCAAAGCAGCCTCGATATGCTGGTCCAGGCCGCACACGCGCGAAGTGACCTTAAGATCCCGGCGCTGACCGAAACTGGCGGGCAAAGGTGGCCGGACCCCGACTGGTGGACGACCTTCCTTTATCCGGCGCTGGTCGGGACACGCCAAACGCAAAAAGGCCAAGTCGCCTACGCACTTGTTTGGCGCAACTGGGATGAGACACACCATGATGGACCCTACCCCGGCGGTTCAAGCGCAGATGATTTCGTCGAGTTCAAGAACACACGGATCCATTTCGAGGACGAGATTCCTTTCAATCTGTATACCTGGCCATAGAAAGAAAATCACAAAATGATCAATCTCTGCAACCTGACAGAATACGAGCTCCATCTTATCTGGTCAATCGACCGCCGCGAAATGATCGAGAATATTTATTATTTCCGTGGGGGAGAACTTGTCCTTGAGCCAGAATATTACGATATGCAAGGCTGGCCACCCGGCGCGGCAGAGAGAGCGAAGTCGCTGGGTGCAAAGAAAATGTATATTTCTGCGGTACCTGTAGAGAATGCGATTCATTTTTACCAATATTTAGGTTGTACACTGGCTGAAGAAGTATATGCTGAGTTATTTGAGCTTAAACCGGAGGATATTCATCTGGAATATCGCATTTAGTTAAAATATGCTAGACTTATCCTGCTTTGGATAAGGTATTGTCTGTTTTCTCACACGGTTTAGGTGTCAAATTTAATGGGTAAGAGAAATAATAGTATTCCTGTTTATGGGGTCGCATTATGCATAAGTATTGGCATGGCAGCCCTATTCATTGCAGGCTACATACCCATTGGTGCAACTACTATCGCAATCCTTTTGGGTATTCTAATAAGTAATAGCATTAGCCTGGGGGAGATTTTCGAAAAAGGACTTCAGGTCACTGAAAAACAAATCCTCCCGTTTGCTATCGCCCTCATGGGGGTTAATCTGAATTTTATGGTCTTGAGGGGGTTGGGTTATCAATCCATTCTACTGATCATTGCCGCTATGACAGTAACCATATTTTCATCCCTTCTTTTAGCCAAAATTTTTAAATTCGATACGAACTTTGCCCTTCTTCTTGGCATTGGGAATGGCATTTGCGGTAGTTCGGCAATTGCTGCGACCGAAGAAATTATTGGGGCAAAAAAAGAAAATGTTGGTTTATCCATCGCGATTGTGAATTTCCTGGGTACGATCGGCATTTTTTTACTCCCGATCATTAGTACAGCAATTCTTAAATTCAATCATATCAATTCGGGGATGCTTATTGGAAATACCTTGCAAGCCATTGGCCAGGTAGTCGCTGCTGGATTCTCCATCGGCGAGATAGCTGGACAAACTGCCACCATTGTAAAAATGGGAAGAATTCTCATGCTAACCCCTGTTGTACTTATTCTGCTTTTTGTATTCTCAAAAAACAAATTGACCCCAGGTGCCGAAAGAAAAACCAAAAAGAATGGGGTCCCATTATTTATTATTGGATTTATATTTTTTTCTTTAATCCCCACTTTTGATTTATTACCTAAAGAAATCATCGCAATTATAGGGAAAATAAGCCAGATTGCCTTGATCATTGCCATGGCTGGGATTGGTCTGAAGATCACTTTTGCAAGTGTGATGAGAGATGGGAAATCAGCTTTGTTGATAGGCAGCATTATATTCATTATACAAATACTGTTCAGCGGCAGTATGATATTTTATCTAAAATAATTCTTCATTCATGTGGGAAAGGAGGTATGCCCCTATAAGATTTTCATCTGAGTGTTTTTCTCTATAAAAATATGCTAGACTTGAATTACTTAATGGAGGGAGCACTGATGGAAAAATATAAAACAGTTGATGCCTGAGATAATTATCCGCACCTTTGCCCCTCAAGAATGGAAAAACTATAAAGATCTACGTCTGCGCGCATTGGCTGATTCGCCGGATGCTTTCGGCAGCACCCTCGCGGAAGAAGAAAAGCGCTCAGATTCTGCGTGGAAAAGCCGCCTGGCTGGTGATGACTCCGCCTTGAATTACCCTTTGGGGGCGGAGGTGGATGGAGAGCAAATTGGTCTAGCATGGGGACGAATTAAAGAATCTGACCCCGATCTGGCAAATCTGTATCAGATGTGGGTCGCTCCAAGCCATCGCGGTCTTGGGGTTGGGGAAATGCTGCTGAAAAGGGTGATCGCCTGGGCCGTGGAAAAGGATGCCCTCGTCCTGGAATTGGGCGTGACGGTTAGAGATAGTTCAGCAATGGGGCTATACACTCGACTCGGTTTTGAGCCTGTGGGAGAAACTGAACCACTTCGGCCAGGATCAGCGTTCTTCTGCCAATCAATGCGGCTCAAACTACAACATAAATAATTACGACATGGGTAAATAGCAAACCGTCTTTCCCCTTGGTCTTTTAGAAATCAGCAATCCTTTATTTCGTCTGCCATATTTATGACACTTGCCCCGTGACACATCGCTTCTAGCAAGTATAATTGCGATCATGAGTATCCACATCGCCGTTGACCTCGGAGGGACACATATTCGTGCCGCGGCTTATCGCCGTGGAGAGACCGATCCCATAAAACATCACAAAACCAAGACCCGCTCAGGAGAAGAATCTGTCTTTGGGCGACTTCTTCATTTAATTGAAGAAGTCATTCCAACAGATGAAAATATCACCGCGATTGGCGTGGCTGCTCCCGGTCCACTTGATCCACGAACGGGGATCATTCTCGAAACGCCAAATATTCAAGAGTGGAAGAATTATCCTCTCGGGGAAAAGCTCTCTGCTCATTTTAAAGTTCCGGTCTATCTTGGTAATGATGCCAATCTGGCAGCATTGGGCGAATGGCGTTATGGCGCAGGGCAGGGACACGATCACCTGGTTTACCTGACGATCAGCACAGGCGTAGGTGGAGGGGTTATTAGCAATGGCCATCTTCTCGAAGGTCAGCTTGGGCTGGCTGGAGAACTGGGGCACGCTACTATCTTGGCAGATGGGCCTGTTTGTTCCTGCGGAAAAAAAGGGCATCTCGAGGCATTGGCTTCGGGAACATCGATTGCCAGTTATGTCGAGATGCAATTGGCTGAAGGCACGGAATCAAGCCTGAGGTCAGGGGTGAAGCGGACAGCGGAATCCATCGCAGAGGCAGCCCGCGAGGGCGATGCTTTAGCCATATCTGCATATCAACGGGCGGGAAAATATTTGGGGATCGGTGTCGCCACTTTCCTGCATATCTTTAACCCAACCATCGTTATTCTCGGTGGTGGTGTCTCGCAGAGCGGCGATCTGCTTATGGTCCCCTTTAGGGCCAGCTTGCGGGAGCATGCTTTTAATCCCGCTTATTTAGAAAACCTCATAACCACAACTGCTGCGCTTGGTGATGATGCCGGACTGCTCGGAGCGCTGGCGTTGGTGGGAATGAGAGAAATGTAATTTTTTTCAGGAGAACAATAAAATGTCTAATTTTCCAGGCCCCAAAGGCCGTGCGCTGATCGAGCGCGATGCCTCTGTGGTTTCAGGCTCTTATCCCCGTGCCTATCCCTTTGCGATGGATTATGGCAAAGGCAGCGAAGTTTGGGATGTGGACGGGAATCGTTTTCTCGATTTCGCCGCCGGAATCGCTGTCGCTTCGACTGGTCATAGTCACCCCAAGGTGGTCAGGGCCATTCAGGAACAGGCCGAGAAGTTTTTACATATTTCTTCCGATTTTTACCACGAGAAGTGGATCACTTTGAGCGAAAAACTCAACGAGATCGCTCCCTTTGCAGAGGATGCCCGCGTATTTTTGACAAATTCCGGAACCGAATCAGTGGAAGCCGCCATCAAACTTGCCCGGTACCACACCGGACGTTCGGGTTTTATCGGTTTCCTGGGCGGGTTCCACGGCCGGACGATGGGCGCATTGACCTTTACTGCCAGCAAGCCGAAATATCATCGCGGATTTTATCCGCTGATGAACGGTGTTGTCCATGCTCCCTTCCCCGATCCTTACCGCCCGATTTTGGAAAGACGAAAAGGTGAAGACTATGGCGAGACCGTTGTCCGCTATATTGAAGAGCAGATCATGGGGCGTATCCTGCCTGCCGATGAGATTGCCGGCATCCTGCTTGAACCGATCCAGGGTGAGGGCGGTTATACCGTCCCACCAGCAGGATTCTTCCCCGCACTGCGTAAACTCTGTGATAAATACGATATTTTGTTGATTGCTGACGAAGTGCAATCTGGGATGGGACGCACTGGCAAATGGTGGTCAATTGAGAATTTTGGTGTTGAGCCGGATATCATCACCTCTGCAAAGGGACTTGCATCTGGTGTGCCGCTTGGTGCGATGATCGCCCGTAAATCGGTTATGACCTGGCCCCGCGGCTCCCACGGCAACACGTACGGCGGGAATCCCCTTGCCTGTGCGGCGAGCATCGCTACGATTGATCTGATTCAGGAAAAATATTTAACAAATGCGGCCGAAGTGGGTGAATATGCCCTTGATGCGCTGGCCGAGATCGCAGCACGCCATTCCAGCATCGGCGATGTACGTGGGATCGGCCTGATGATCGGGATCGATTTTGTTAAAGATAAGGAAACCCGCGAGCCAGCCGAAGGGTTGCGAGACCGTATCACAGATTTGGCCTTTGAGCGCGGCCTGATAACCCTTGGCTGCGGCAATAGCGTCATCCGCATCTCGCCGCCCTTGTGTATTTCAAAGGGTGAAATCGATGAGGGCTTGATAGCACTTGAAGAGGCAGTCACGGTGGCTGAAAAAGAGTAAATTTACGACCCTCACCCCCAACCCCTCTCCCGCTCGCGGGAGAGGGGTTGGGGGTGAGGGCAAATATTAGAACTTTATAGTAGGGGGCGAGGCTGACCTATTCCAATCGTTTCAAGATGATAAAATTACCTTATGTTTTCTCTCTGTGACCTTTGTGTCTTTGTGGTGAACTAATATGCTTCCCGACTTCCGCGTTCGTCAACGCGACTACCTGCTCGAAATCACCCGCGCCATCACGGAAGAGCTTGATCTTGAAAAACTCCTGGCGCGGATTTTGCGCATCTCCATCGAGATGCTGGCGGGGCAGGCTGGTTTGATCGCTTTCAAAGAAGATGGCTGGCATGTTGCCGCAGCGCAAAAGATTCCCCCCGCGTTGCTCGATTACCTCAAGCCCCTGCTCGCCGAAGAGACTGTCTCTGAGTTTAACGTCAACGAACTAAATCGGATGTTGAAAAGCCTCGCCTACACCGCCAGCCGTGGGTTGCTGAATGGCGTGGGATTGCCATTGACTGCCCACCAGCAAGTGATCGGTGTGATCTTCATCTTTCGTAATTACCCCGACCTATTCTCCCACAACGATAAAATATTACTCCGCAGTTTCGCTGATCAGGCTGCCAGCGCAGTCTACAATGCCCAGCTTTATGGACAGGTCAGTTATGAAAAGCAGCGCCTCGATGCCCTGCTCGACTCTGCCGCTGATGGAATCCTGATCCTGAACGCTGACCAGACTATCGAACGCTGCAATGGCGCCTTCGCAAAACTCTATGGTCAACCACGTGATGCGATCACTGGCAAAGCCCATGAAAAAATCATTCGTTGGGTGGGCGACCCGCATGGCACCACCCTCGAAGAGGCTGAAGCCGAGGGCTGGCCGCTGACGCCCAATGCCTCTCTTTACGTTGAAGGAGACTTATATCGCCCTGATCCGCCAAACCTGCCCGTCGGCGTGACCTATGCTCCTTTGCTGACCTCCAAAGGGTCGCTCCGCAATGTTTTTGTCACCGTGCGCGATATCACCCATTTCCGCACTGCTGAGCAGGTTAAAAGCACCTTTATTTCCGTTGTCAGCCACGAGCTGCGCACCCCTGTCGCACTGATCAAGGGCTACGCCAGCACATTACGACGTGACGATGCCCAATGGGATCGGGAAATAATCAGCGATAGTTTGGGCGTGATCGAAGAGGAAGCAGATAGATTGGCCACAATGATTGATGACCTTCTGGATGCTTCGCGTCTACAAGCCGGGGGAATGAGTTTGAATCAGACCGACGTCTCGATGCAAAGCATTGCTGCCAATCTCGCGGAACGTCTCGGGACGCAGGCAGGCTCCCATCAAATTGGCGTTGAATTCCCCGAAACATTCCCCGTTATCCTCGCCGACGAAACGCGGATTCGCCAGGTTCTGACGAATCTGATCTCCAACGCGATCAAATACGCTCCCAACGGAGAAATTCGTATCAGCGGGGAAGCGCGTCCGGAGCAAGTGGTGATCTGCGTCAGCGACGAAGGGCCCGGGATCGACCCGAAAGATATGCCCCATATCTTCGATCGATTCTATAGGGCCGCCAAATCCGTCAACAAAACCAAGGGTGCCGGGCTGGGACTTTATCTGGCCCGCGCCATCGTCGAAGCCCACGGTGGACGGATGTGGGTGGACCCCAAGATCAATTCCGGGGCGTGTATCTGTTTTTCATTGCCAAGATAGCCGTAGGGGCGAACGGCCGTTTGCCCTTTTAAGGAAAGGTTCCCCATGTCCAAAATCCCCGCACGAAACGAAATTGACCCCAAATACACCTGGAATGCCGAAAGCGTTTTTGCCTCCCCTGAAGCATGGAGCGCCGAAGCTGAAAAGATCGTCGCTGATATTCCCTCTGTCAAAGCCTTTCAGGGCAAGCTGGCATCAAACGCCGCGAGCCTCGCCGATGCCATGGAAGCCGTGGAAAAGATCATTCAACGTGTTGAGCATCTTAATATGTACGCTGGTTTCTCTTATAGCGTTGATACCGCCGACCAAAAAGCCGCTGCCATGGCAGATAAAGCTGGCGGCATCCACGGACAGGTGATCGCAGCAGTATCCTTTGTCCAGCCAGAGATGCTGGAGATCGGCGAGCAAACCCTGCGTCAATGGCTGCGTGACGAAACCCGTTTAACGGAATATGAACATTATGTGAACAATCTTTTCCGCAACCAGGCCCATGTCCGCTCGACAGAGGTCGAGGAAATCCTGGGGATGTTGGCAGATCCATTTGACGGCTCATCCTCCACTGCCAGTATGTTGACCAATGCCGATTTTCATTTCCCACCAGCGATTGACAGCCATGGAAAAGAGCATGATCTCACACAGGGAACTTTTTATAAAATTCGGGCAAATTCTGATAGGGTAGCCCGCCAGAATACCTGGAATAATTATCTGGATACTTATCTCGCGCATAAAAATACCCTCGCGACCAATCTGGCAACATCCATCAAACAAAATGTGTTTTTAATGCGAGCACGTAAGCATAAGTCCACATTGGCTGCATCCCTTTTTGAAAATGATATTAAAGTAGAGGTTTTCCACAATCTGATCGATGTTTTCAAAAAGAATCTGCCTGTCTGGCAGCGCTATTTTGATATTCGTCGCAAGGCACTGGGCGTGGATGAGTTGTACCCTTACGATTTGTGGGCACCGCTGACCAGCAGCAACCCCAAATTAAGTTATCAGCAAGCCGTCGATTGGATCTGTGACGGTCTATCTCCCATGGGTGAAGACTACGTGAATACCGTGCGAAAAGGTGCACTTGAAGATCGCTGGGTGGATGTATATCCGAACCAGGGCAAGCGCAACGGGGCATTTTCCTGGGGCGCACCGGGCACACATCCATTTATCATGATGAGCTTCAATGATGACATGACCGGGCTAAGTACACTCGCCCATGAACTGGGCCATTCAATGCATTCTTATCTGGCGTGGCAAAATCAGCCGCTGGTTTATGGAGAATACTCGCTCTTTGTGGCCGAAGTTGCCTCCAATTTCCATCAGGCTCTGGTGCGCGGTTATCTGCTTCAAAACAATCCGGATAAGGATCTCCAGATCGCGATCATCGAAGAGGCGATGAGCAATTTCTTGCGCTATTTTTTTATTATGCCTACCTTGGCTCGCTTTGAACTCGAAACGCATGAACGCGCTGAAAAAGGCGAACCCCTGACCGCCGATACGATGATGACCCTGATGGCCGATCTCTTCAGTGAAGGTTATGGGGATACTGTGAAGATCGACCGGGAGCGCGTTGGGATAATTTGGGCTACGTTCGGGCATCTCTTCTCTGACTATTATGTTTATCAATATGCAACCGGTATCTCGGGCGCGCACGCGCTCTCCCGCCGTGTGCTGGATGGTGTCCCGAACGCGGTCGATGATTACACCAAATTCCTGAAGGCGGGTGGTTCCATGTATCCGCTGGATGCGCTCAAGATGGCAGGTGTTGACCTGGCCAGCCCCAGCCCCGTCGAGGAGACTTTTGCGGTGATGAGCGATTATATTGACCGATTGGAGAAATTGACCGCTTAACGAAACCAGAATAGAACTGGTCTGTTTCTGGCATATGTTGCAACGCATTTTCAGAGTGCGTTGCAACTTTATTTCATAACGGAAGCAAATTCAAACTTGAGGGCGAGCCGAAAATCCATCAATTTAACAAAAGATTTTCCAGACATCAAAGATGTGACCGAAGTTTTTTTGAGTGCTGAATATCAATAAACCATTGCTCGCTTAAAGCCCTAAGTTCAGGTAGAATGAAATTACAACTGCATTGGACTGAGACAGTAAAGCGTCTTTTTTTATCAATATCGCATCCCATTGTTGAGCGGCTTTTTCCTCGCAGTTCAAGGCAGGAAAGGAAAATATCATGAAAATGAACTCAGATTCTGCAAGCAATACAATTGACTCTTATCGAAAAAGACAACAACGCGGCCCCAGGATCATTTGGACAATTGCAGCAGTGCTGGCGATTGTCGGGATCATCGTTCTCGTCTTCTGGTTTACCGGGGATAATAAACCACAAATCTCCTTTTTTGCGACGGAAACTCCGACACCAACCTTAACATATACTGCTACCGTTACCTCATCACCTACGGCAACTGCAACGGAAACAACAACGCCCACCATGACCCTGACGCCGACACCATCTGTGCCTTTCTCCTATATCGTGCAGGAAGGCGAATCGATGAACTCTATTTCTGAAAAATTTGAGTTGGGCGAGGATGGAATTCTGCTTCTGTTGGCATTAAATCCGGTAGTCGAAACGCAGGGTGGTGTTCTCTACGTCGGCCAGGAAATTATCGTTCCCAACCCTGGGATGGAATTACCAACCCCAACCCCCGTCCCGGCTGATCTGGCAAGAGGTACGCTGCTTAATTACACTGTTCGCCCAGGTGATTCTGTGGCCGCAATCGCGGCTAAATTTCGCAGTACCGAGGATGCGATCATCGAGGAAAATGAACTCGAAAATGCCAACTCTATCCAGGTGGGGCAACTTTTGGTGATCCCTGTAAATCTGGTTACTCCGGAACCGACTCGTTTGGCTCCAACAGCAAATGCGACAGCAACACCTTCTGCGCCAGCTGGTAATAAAACTGCTACACCTGTTTCCGCAAGTTGTGACTACAAAGAGAACACAGACTATGTCGCTCAAATTTTTGAACTGGTAAATAATGAGCGCGTTTCCCAAAGCCTCTCTCCTTTGAAGGAAAAGCCACAACTGACCGCGGCCGCGCTTGTTCACGCCGTAGATATGGTCTGCAATTCTTTTCTTAAAGAAGTTGGATCAGATGGTTCGACACCGACAGAGCGTGTCGCTGCCCAGGGATATACTGCATCCCTTGTCCTTCAGGAGATTCATGCCCAGCCTCCGGAATACGGTGGCGACGGGCAGGCAGCATTTGATGCCTGGATGGGCGGAGTAACCCTGCTCAATCCCAACGCAACCGAGATCGGGATCGCTTACGCTTATTTCAAGGGCAGCGCACTGGGCGGCTATTTCACTGTCATACTTGCGGCTCCCTAATTGCTTTGGTTATGAACCTCCCGCAGGTTTGAATCCTGCGGGAGGTTTGAGATATAAAACGAAAAACTTCCGAAGTCTTAAAGACTCCGGAAGTTTTTGTCTTTACAACAGCCCCAATTCCTTCGCTCTAAGCGCGGCCTGTGTGCGATCTCGTGCGCCGATCTTTTGGAGGATGCTGGTGACGTAGTTTTTCACGGTCCCCTCAGCGAGGTGAAGATGGTCAGCAATCTCTTTGTTGGTATGTCCCTGCGCGAGAACTTTGAGAATCTCGATCTCGCGCTCAGAGAGCGGCTCAGGCAGGGATTCAGCCGTTTCCGGAGAGGCAGGTTTTAGCCGTGCAAATTCTGAGACAACCTTCCGGGCCACCGAGGGGGCGATCAGGGTGCCACCCTCGGCGACAGTCCGGATCGCGCTAGCCAACTCCTTGCCCGAAACATCTTTAAGCAAATAACCTGATGCGCCCGCCCGCAAGCCCTCGAAGATATACTCATCATCGTCAAAGGTTGTCAGGATGAGGATATTTGCCTCAGGCCAATCCGCTTTGATGCGGCGGGTAGCCTCCACACCATTGAGATTGGGCATTTGTATATCCATCAGGACAATATCCGGGTCGAGATCACGGTAGGCGCTGACAGCTTCTAGCCCATCGGCGGCTTCCCCGGCAACATCAAGATCGGTTTCGAGTTCTATCAGAATGCGCAAGCCATCGCGCATCAGGCGTTGGTCGTCCACAATCAGGACGCGGATCAGGCTAGAGGTCATCATTATTATCCTTTATTGGCCAGGGCAGGCAGAGACAGATCTGTGCGCCCCCATCGGGATTGGCTTCAAGTCTCATTTCGCCGCCAAGTTGGTCGGCACGCTCTTTTATGCCGAGTAAGCCAAAGCCAAGTTTGTCTGCGTTTTTGGGTAGGCCAATGCCGTCGTCACGCAGGGTGAGATTGATGCCCTCAGATTCGTCGAGCAGCAAACTCATCCGGATCTGTTTTGCCTGCGCGTGGCGCTGGATGTTGGTAAGTGCTTCCTGGGCTGCGCGATAGATCGCTACTCGGTAGGAGTTGGGGAATTGGGGCAGGTTATGGGCAAAAGCCATCTGTACTTCGATTTCAGTCGCAGCCTGAAAATTCTTCCCAAGAGATTTTAGCGCGTTCGCAAGAGAAAGGTCAGCTTGCAAGGGTTCACGCAAGGTTGCAACGGCGCTCCTTAATTCGCTCAGAGCGGCACGCATTTGCTCTTTAACGGTGGCAACCATCTCTTGAGCGCGTTTCGGTTTTTTATCCACTAG
>NZ_CEYOSI010000070.1:0-15507 GCF_982879505.1 Candidatus Desulfolinea nitratireducens | reverse complement strand
AAAATTTAATAGGCTTTCGTTTCTCTCAATTTTCCCCTTTTTATTGAGATGATACAAATAATTTATATATTGCACTGATTGTTGGGGGATATGTAAGAATTTAATTTACCTGGAAAATCAATTTATTTCAAATTGTTTGCCTTGAGACTGATCAGGATCATGTCACGATTTTTCATTATCTATTCCCAATATTTTTAAAAAGGATACAAAATCAATTATTTGGGTTATTATTAGATAATAGCCTTTTTCGAATTGGGTAATAAAGCGATGACTGATAAAAAAAATATAATTCAAGCTTTTACGAATATGGCGCCCAGGTATGAGAAGATTGTTGATTCGGAATTGCAAAACTTTTGGGGGTGGAGTTACAGGGGGGTGGTCGATAGTTTATTTGAAGATATATCTGTAAATGGAAAAGATATTATTTTGGATATTGCAACGGGAACCGGTGTTATCCCTGATCGACTATTAAAAAATGGAATTGACGGTAATCGCATCCACGGATTAGATATTACTCGGGCAATGCTGGAGCATGCCCAGCTTCGTCTAAATGGTGGGAATGGTCAGAAACCAATTAACCTGACTTGCGCTTCTGCTATGGAAATGCCTTACGCAAATGCATCCTTCACGATCGCGGTTTGTGGACTCGCTACGCATCATATGTCTGTTGAAATCTTACTATCGGAAACATGTCGAATTTTAAGGCGAGGCGGCAAGCTCACTATCGCAGATGCTGGTGGAATGCTATATTGGAAGATACCGGGAATAAAATTGCTATTGAAAATTGCAGCCTTCATATATTTTTCAATCACCGATGATCCGTCTCGAGCATGGTCGGAAGCGGACGCTGTTTCAAATGTACGCTCTAAAGAGGAGTGGTCCTCGCTACTTTCAAAAAACGGGTTTGAGGACATTTCCATTGTCACGCTGATATCCAAATTTTCTTGGATATCATCCCCTTTGATTATTAAGGCTGAAAAAAGGTGAGGTAAATTACCATGGAAAATTCATATAAACTAATTGAAGAAGGAAGAAAAGATGAGCTTTGGAAAAAACATTGTGGATATCTAAAACTAAGCCGCTCTGAATTTCGAGAGATTCAAGAACGGTTATTGTTGGAACAATTGAGGTTTCTTTGTAAATCTACTTTTTCAATTCGAATGATGGGTGGGAATGCACCAAGTACGGTTGAGGAATTTCGCAATATTGTTCCACTAACAACATTTTCTGAATATTCAGATATTCTAAATGATAAAAAAGATGATGGTTTACCAATGGAGCCATATGTCTGGGCCCGGACTTCAGGCCAAAGTTCAGATCAGGGACCTAAATGGATTCCTTATACGAAGGCAATGTTCGATCATCTAAGTGATCCCGTTATTGGAGCGATGCTAATGAGCTCCTGTTCTGAAACAGGAGTTGTAAACCTGGAACGAAATGATAAATTTCTGATGGCTACTGCTCCGCCTCCCTATGCTTCAGGGTATATTGCCCGATCCACTCGAGATAATTTAGAAGCTATTTTCCTTCCCAGTTTGGAGGAAGGAGAAAAGATGTCCTATGGTGAGAGAGTCGCAGCAGGTTTTAAATTAGCCTTAGAACAAGGGTTGGATTATTTTATGGGCATTTCCATTGTTTTAGCTAGAATGGGGGAACAATTTGAATCGCAAACATCAAATAGCCGACCCTCGAAAGAATTATTTAACCTGGCGATTTTATGGAGACTATTAAGAGCATTGGTAATTTCAAAAATCAATAATCGCCCAATTCTGCCAAAAGATATTTGGAAACTTAAAGGGATCATGTCTGGCGGTACTGACACTGAAATTTACAAAGACAAGATCGAATATTATTGGGGAAAAAAACCGCTGGAGGGTTTTGCTTGTACCGAAGGTGGAAATTTAGGCATGCAGTCCTGGAACTATAAGGGTATGACCTTCTTCCCAGACAGCGTATTCTTTGAATTTATTACTTTAGAAGATTATGATCGGAATAAGGAAGATCCATCTTACCTGCCAAAGACATATCTCTATGATGAATTAGAGGAAGGTATTTATGAATTGGTATTTTCGAGTTTCTATGGCGGCGTTTTTGTGCGATATAGAATTGGAGACTTTTTTGAAGTAATTTCTAATGATGATAATGAAATAGGAACGGAACTCCCACAAATGAAATTCTATTCTCGTATTAGCGGCATCATTGATCTGGGAGGCTTGCTTCGATTAACAGAAAGAAATATATGGAAAACAATTGAAGCAACTGATATTAAATATAATGATTGGGTTGCGCGAAAAGAAGTAATTGATAGCGTAACCAAGCTCCATATTTATATTGATATCAAAGATGATGAAAACACAACAAATGATTCTGTTCATTTAACTTTAAATCAAAAACTTTCCGAGAAATTTGCTGAATACAATGATTTTCGAGAAATGATAGGGGCTGATCCCTTGGTAGTAACAATCTTACCAACAGGGTCATTTGATTCTTACATGAAGATGCAAATAAAAGCGGGAGCTGATCTTGCCCATTTAAAACCCCCGCATATGCAACCTTCAGATGCAATCATGGAGACTTTGAAAACAGTCTTGTACGAAAATGTTATTTAGTACGCATCCCGACATTTTTTTTACCAGCCCGAAGTAATGTCGGAAGTAGGTCATTAATGGGGTAGCCGTTATCTGGTAATGATGCTAACATAGCAGCACGCCTATGTATTGGAACGCTACCACTTTAGTATCAATAATTGCTACAATTTTGTATGGGGTTATTTTAGCGCTGGCGTTAATATCTACACCCAGAAACCGCTTACGAATCATATTTTCATATTATTTGTTTGCCATGTTAATATGGTCAATTAGTGCCTTTTTATCAACTTCCGGACTAGTTAACGTTCTCCCCTGGTTTAAAACAATGGCAGCCGCGCCAATTGCGATGATGTTGTCAATTTTCTTTTTTGTTCAGAATCTTTTTGGCTTACGGTCAAAATTAGCTAAACCGATGCAGCTATATGGGGTAATTGCTATTGTAATTACATTTACATCTGATTTTGTAGTACAGGATGCACATCTTGATCAGACAGGAGAATTGTTTTATCGGTTAGGATCGTATTTTTGGGTAGTCGCTGTTCCCGGCTACATATTGATGCTATCCAGTGTAGCCGAGTTGATCAAAGGATATAACACTTCGCTTAATGAAAATCACCGCAATCGCATCCGGTATTTATTTCTTGGGTTGACGATAACGATCTTAGCATCATTTGCCAACTTCACCAAACTTGGAAATTATCCGATAGATATAGCTGCAAATGGAATAACAGCAATCCTGATTGCATATGCAATTATGCGTCATCAATTGTTGGAAATCCGAGTTGTATTGAGATATGGACTACTATATTCACTCACAACTGCAATTTTTGGTCTCGCATATTATGTGAGCATATCACTGGTTTTATTTTTATCGCAAATAATTATTGGCCAAGAACTATTTTTTCTATCTATATTTATCGGATCACTTAGTGGATTTCTTTTATCCCCTATCAGAAACCAGGTACAAATTTGGATTGATCGAATATTCTATCGCGAAAAATATAATGCTGGTCTGATGCTCCAGCGGCTAAGTCAGACCACAGCTTCCCTCTTGGATCTAAATAAAATTACCAACATGATTTTAGATGAAGTCATCGCTACACTGCATATTGAGAGCGCCACAATATTTATCAATGATTCCGAAAACGGTAATTTTGTAATTATTGCTGAAAAAGGGAAAGGCGAAAAGGTACTGAAAAATATCCGCAAGGATCACCCGATCATTAAGTGGATCAGGGAGCACAATAAAATCCTTACCAGAAATGAATTGTTGATTAATCCAATATTTAAATCTCTTTGGGAAATCGAGTGGAAAGAATTAGACGAATTCAAAGCTGAACTTTTCGTTCCCCTTCATACAAAAGGAGAATTTGTTGGTTTTTTGATTGTGGGTCCAAAACTTTCTCACCAGCCCTATACAAAGGATGACGAATTAATGTTGTCCACACTGGCGAACCAGACAGCAGTAGCCGTTGATAACGCCAGATTATACGAAGAATTGGAACAAACATTTAATCAGACCATTGGTGCTCTCGCAAATGCCATTGATGTTCGCGATACTTATACAAGTGTGCACAGCCAAAAAATTGCCGATTGGGCGGCCGCGATCGCAAGACATTTAGGGTTCACCCCTGATAATGTTCGGAAAATATATTGGGGGGGATTACTCCACGATATTGGTAAGATTGGAATACCTGATTTAATTTTGAAAAAAACTACAAAATTTAGTGAGCAAGAATGGGAGATTATGAAAAAGCATCCCATTATTGGAGCAAATATAATATCAAACATTAAAAAAATTTCAGATGTCGCCCCTCTCATCGAATATAGTCATGAACGATATGATGGATCGGGATATCCCCATGGCATAAAAGGGGAAGATATTCCAATCGGCGCCCGAATAATCACTGTTGTTGATTCATTTTCTGCAATGAGAGATGAACGCCCTTATAAAAAACCGCTTAGTGTTGAAAAGTCAATTAACGAATTAAGAGACAATGCTGGAATCATGTATGATCCGGAAATTGTAGATATATTTATATCTCTTTATGAATCAAAAATAATCCAATAAATCTCAGTCAACCACAAATCCACTTGAGTAGCCTGGCAGGATGGCCAGATGGTGGCCTGGAAGATAATTTATGACTACATGCACCACTAATGTTTTGTAAGCTTTCGCAAAATATCAATTCACATACCCATTACCTACCGAATAGCCACTCATAAAGACAACTTCACCACCTTCTCCATCTCCCTAAAATCGTTGGAAGACTATGGTCAGCGCACAGGGGTTAGGGCGATCACCGGTGGAAATGATCCAGAGAAAGTAAATCTTCTCTGGGAACGACGACGGCCACTGTGGAAACACCTCTCCGACACCTGTGACCAATACTGGATTGCAGAAAAAGATAATGGGGGAAGCGATCGGATATGCGCGCAGTATTCTGCGTGGCGACCATCGTGAACTGACCGATTTCTTTGTAGCACCAAACAGCCAATCGCAAGGTGTGGGCAGGGAACTCATTAAACGCGTATTTCCACATGATACGCATCACCGCTCCATTATCGCCACATCCGATTTTCGCGCCATGTCACGCTATCTCAAGGAAGGGGTTTATCCCTTCGTCACTGAACTCTATTTCGAGCGTGAGCCAGAGCCTCTGACAGTGGAAACCGATCTGGTTATCGAGACTCCGGGCGACACGCGCTCGGTTATTCAAATAATGGGTGAAATTGACCTGGAGATTCTCGGCCATCGTCGTGATATTGACCATGGCTATCTAGTGGGAGACCGTACCCTTTATGTTTATATGCGTGACAGTAATGTCGTTGGATATGGTTATATTGCAAAAGATTATTATGGCCCCTTCGCGTTATTGGAACAGACAGATTTCCCAGCCGTCATCGCTCACGCAGAAAGAAAAGCTTATACCCTTGGCGCAAAAAGTGTTGGTTTTGAAACCCCTACGATCAATACCCGTGCCATTGATTTTCTAATGAAGCGCGGATATCGCATCAAAGGATTTATGGGCTCAATTATGTCAAATAAACCCTTTGGAAAATTTGAGAATTATATCTTATCCAGCCCACCCTATTTTTTGTAGCGCTAAATAGAAATACAAGGCGGAGACTAACGCAGCATTCACCAATTAATTTATCACGCCACATACAATCTTGCACCCTCCCCAAAAGGGGCACTTTATGCTAAAATCCGACCCGTTCGATTAATAAGTATATCCTGTGCGATATGCTTCTTTCCGCTCCCGGCGCGCCCACGGCGTAGACGGGGAGCAATCCCAGGGAAAGGAGGTTTCCCCTCATGCGTAAATATGAATTGGTTTGCATACTCCATCCTGATTTGGAAGAGACCGCATTTAACGATGCCCTCGACAGTATTAAAGGCTGGATAGGCGAAAAGGACGGTACTGTAGATAGCGTGGATAATTGGGGCCGCCGCAAGATGGCCTATTTGATCCGCAAACAGATCGAAGGTCAATATGTCTTGCTTAACGCCAGCATGGCCCCCGGCGCAACAGCAGAATTGGAACGTAAATTGCGTTTTCTTGAGCCTCTGATGCGCCACATGCTTGTTCTCGTCAACTAAATTTTATCGGGTTTCCAATAGAAAAGGAGTTCGCTATGAGTCGAGGCTTGAACAAAGTAATGATCATTGGGCATCTGGGTCGTGATCCAGAGATGCGATATACCCCCTCTGGGCGCCCGGTAGCAACCTTCTCTGTCGCAGTGAGTCGATCCTGGAATAGCTCCAGTGGCGAACGCCGCTCTGAAACAGAGTGGTTCAAAATCGTCGCCTGGGGCAACCTTGCCGAAATTTGTAAAAAATATCTCACCAAAGGACAGCAGGTTTATATCGAAGGACGTCTCCAGACCCGAAGCTGGGAAGATAAAGAAGGCCAGCAGCGCACCTCTGTGGAAGTGGTTGCCAACGAAATGACCATGCTCGGTGATCGACGTGATAAAAGCCAGGACGATAGCGCCATCTTTGACGAAACCCCACCTGAAGTGGATGAAGACGAATTTCCATTCTAAATTAGTTAACCTTGGAGGCAGTAATGCCAGCACCTACCAGACGTCCATTTAAACGTCGCACAAATTTTTATGAGCGCCCTAAAGACTGCCAGTTCTGCACTGACAAAAATGTTGTCATTGATTATAAGAACACAGAACTTTTAAAGCGCTATATTTCAGAAGAGGGCAAAATTCGCCCCCGTCGTCAAACCGGCGCTTGCGCCCGTCACCAACGCACCGTTGCCGGAGAGATAAAACGAGCCCGCCATATCGCATTATTGCCTTATACAGGCAAATACTGGGAAGAGAGCCGCTAACCATCACCACAAAACGGGGCATGGTTCACCTCATGCCCCGTTTGATTTTCACAGGAAAATTATGTCAAATCGCAGATTCAATAATAAAAATGTCAGCAAAAAACATGTTGCCCGAAAAGAGCGTGAAGAAAAACAAGCCGCCCTTATCCGCAATATTGCCATCGGGATTGTTGTTGTGGTCATTCTCCTTATCGGTTATGGCTACCTCGACCAGACCATCATTCAAAATCAGCGGGAAGTTGCTATCGTGAACGATGAGAAAATTACCATCTCGCAATTTCAGGCTCGCGTTCGCCTCGACCGTGAGAATCTCATCAACCAATACATCCAGTATGCACAATTGGCACAGCAATTTGGCATGGATGTTGCCGCGCAAGTTCAGCCCATTGAAGCCCGTCTAAATCAACCCCTACTACTTGGGCAAAATGTTCTCGACACGATGGTCAACGAGTTACTCTATAGACAGGAAGCCACAAATCAGGGGATTACCGTCTCTGAGGAAGAAATTGAAAAAGAGTTGCAGGCTTTTCTAAACTATTTCCCGGACGGGACACCAACACCGGCACCCACAGCCACGCAGTTTGTAGTGGCAAATTCAACGTTCTCGCCCGAACAGCTAAAATTGGTAACCCTTACCCCAACACCAACTAAGGCTCCCACATCCACCCCTGGTGCTGACCCCACAGCGACCCCAGCAGCAGAGGTCGAACCGACCGAGGAGGAGGCAGCAGCCCCCACGCCAGTTCTTGTGCCTACTCTGACAGCAACACCCTATACCTTCGATGGCTATCAGCAGACTTATCAAGATACCCTGCCTATATACACCGATATGGGTTTGACTGAAGAAGATTTTCGCTTCCTCTTTGAATCACGGCTCTACTATGTCAAACTTTACGACGTAGTTACTGCCGATGTTGCACACGAAGGCGAATATATTTGGGCCCGACATATCCTCCTCGAGGAATCGACGCTGGCTACTATTGTCCGTGAACGGCTCCTTGCGGGCGAAGATTTCAGCGTTGTTGCAGCAGAGGCCTCCATTGATCCCAGTGCCGCAACCAATAACGGCGATCTCGGCTGGTTCACAACCGGAATGATGGTAGAGCCCTTTGGGGCAACCGCCTTTGCTCTTGAAATTGGTGAGATCAGTGAAGTTGTCCAAACTGATTTTGGATATCATGTCATTCAGCTGCTGGGACGGGAAAACCGCCCCCTTGACCAAAACACTTACCAGGGCTCTCGTGATCTTGCATTCCAGGAGTGGCTGGCTCAGTTGCGCGAAGAAAGCAATATCGAAATATTTGATATTTGGCAAGAAAATGTCCCCAATGAACCTGATCTGGAGCAAACTCTCGCAGAAATCTACAGCAACCAGCAATAAATTCCATCACGCATAATCGGTAGATAAAAATCAAAAAACGGCAGAATTAAATACCCTGCCGTTTTTTGATTCTACAACTGCAACCTACAACTTTCAAACCTTTAAGCCTTCTTTTACCTTGCCCCCAACATTTCATCACTAACCTCGTCCAATTTCAGGCTGATGATCTGGCTGGATGAATCGCGTCCCATTGTCACCCCGTAGATCACATCCGCTGCCTGAACAGTGTTTCGGTTATGCGTAATGACAATAAACTGTACGTCTTTGCTCAATTCAGTGAGCATCTCCCGAAAACGACCAACATTCGCCTCATCAAGCATTGCATCCACCTCATCCATTACACAGACAGGAGTCGGGGAAACGCGCAGCAAGGCAAAAACAAGGGCAATTGCGGTCAGGCTGCGTTCACCGCCAGAAAGCAGGCCAAGGCTTTGTTCCTTGCGACCCGGCAAACGGGCTTCGATCTCAATCCCCGTTTCAACCAAATTCTCGGGATCAGTCAGACTTAATTTTGCTCCGCCACCCCCAAATAAACGCACAAAAATCTTGCTGAATTCCTGCGCCACAACTTTAAAAGTTTTTACAAAAGCGCGCTCTGTCAAATCATCCAACTCACGGATAACATCCCGCAGATCGGCTTCAGCCTTACGCAAATCCGAGATCTGCTGCTCCATAAATTCATGACGCTTGCTTTCTTTTTCGTACTCTGCCTGTGCTTCGGGATTGACCGGTCCCATACGGCGTAATCGGCTGCGCTGTTGCGAAACCTGTTCATCGAGATCTTCAGGGAGTTCATCAATATCTGATAATTGCTGGACCATGCCATCAAACGGCAGCGGCACAGGCCCGGAAACATTCTCTTCATAGGAAAACATCACCAATCCAAAATCATCTTCGATTTGCTGGCGGAGTCGATCCATTGCTTCCTGGCGGCGCGTCACATCAAGTTGCATCTGCCCATGTTGTCGCTCAACACTCGTCATCAACCGGGTCGCATCGGTTTCCTGCGAACGTTGCTCCGATTCCTGTGATTCGGCAGTTTGTAATTCCTTCTCGGCAGGTCCGGTTTTTTCCTGTAAAACGGCTAACTTCTCATTTAGAAGGGCCTCTTCCTTGCGAGCGTCTTCCTTTTGCTCATCCAACTTCTGCAAGGATTCAATAGTTTCCTTTTTTCGCCTTTGCAGATTTTCCTGTCCTGCTTTCAAACGAGTCAGCGCTTCTTGACGCTCTTTTTGCCTCGCGTCAGCATCACTCAGGGCACGCTCTGAAACAGCAACCCGCGTCTGCCAATAAGTAACCTGATTCTGCATCTCATCGAGTGAGAGTTCAGCCAATTGGGTGGACAAAGAGCGGATGCGCACCTGAGCCTCTTTTTCCTGCCCTTCAACATCTGCCTGCCCCTGGACTGATTCGCTCCGATCAGCTTCCGCTCGATCTAACTCAACCTTTAGTTGCTCACGTTGCTCAAGCTGCCACCTGGCCTGACGCCGGGCAGATTCAGCTTCAAGACCCGCCTGCTCTTCGGCCTTGCGGGCCTCTTCAAATTTCAGGCGCGCATTGCGCTCCGCACCTTCCAGGCGTATTTCCTCCTTTTGCGCGGCATCAAGATCGGTGGAAAGTTTTGCCAGCGTCTTAGCGATGTCCGCTATACGGATATCGATATCACTCAGGGATGCCTGTAACTCTCGGCGTTGGCGAGGCCTGCCCAAAGTCCCCGAACGGTTTTGCCCTCCAGCCAGGATCAAACCATCTGCCCGGAAAACTTCTCCGCGCAAAGTCACGGCACGGACTCTCCCATCCTTTCCCTTCAGCAAACGACGGGCCGCATCTCGATTTTTGACAATCAGCGTCTGCCCCAGCAAAAGATCAACCACTTGTTGCAGGCCATCCGGTGCGATGAGCATCTCAGCGGCAATCCCAAGACAATCATCATCTTTGGGAGCTTTGAGAGGCTTGACATCAGACAGCCAGGCGAGGGGCAGGATCGCAGCACGCCCTGCTTTTTCATTTTCAAGCAAGCGCAAGGCAGACTCTGCGTCTTCACCACTCTCAAGCAGGATCGCATCCACATATTCGCCTAACGCGGCAGCAATTGCTGTTTCAACCTCTGCCGGAACATCAAGCGCGGCACTCAGCGCACCACGTGATGCTTTGAGCTGGGATTTACGGGCAGCCTCGAGCAGGAA
The DNA here is from genome assembly GCF_982879505.1 of Candidatus Desulfolinea nitratireducens. NCBI lineage: Bacteria > Bacillati > Chloroflexota > Anaerolineae > Anaerolineales > Candidatus Desulfolinea > Candidatus Desulfolinea nitratireducens. The sequence goes on along the minus strand of NZ_CEYOSI010000070.1, from coordinate 5,006 downwards.
GCGCGCACCTTCGGCATACCCTGAAAGTGACTCTTCTGCTTGCTCCAGGACCTCAAGCTGAGCCTCAAGTTTGCTCTTCGAAGTTTCTCGTTCCGCTTGTTTTTCAAGCAAATTGCGGCGATCCTTCTCAAGCTTGGCCGTCTTATCCTGCTGCGCGGCAAAGGCTGATTTGGCTTCCTGGTGGACATTTTCTGCCTTCTCCCGGGCTTTGGAAGTGCGGGAGGCTTCTTTTTCGCTTGCAGCCGCTTTCTCTTCCACCTCGCTGACCATGCGTTCGTTGGCGGTGATCTTTTCCTTGTGCGCATTGATGCGCGACTCAAGGCTATCCAGATGCGCCTGCAATTGAGCCCGTTTCCCACCCAAGGCATTGAGCTCTTGCTGCGCAGAATGCAAGTCATTTTCGGCCTGGACATGTTCGTTTAGTCGGCTGGATAAAGCCGTCCGCGCTGCTTCGATCTGTGTATGCGCTTCTTCGTCTTCGCTTTTCAGTCGGGTGTATTCTTTTTCTGCCGCATCGAGCCCTTCCTGCGCTATCCGTTCTTCATCCTGGTTACGTTCATGATCTGCCAGAATGCTCTTTTCGCTGGCTTCCAATGATCGGCGACGTTCATCGAGCACGGCCAAATTTCGGCTGACTGCTTCACGTTGATTATGCAGCTCAGAAGATTCACGATGCCATTGGTTAAGCTGAGCACGCAATTCCTGAATAGCATTTCGGAAAGCGGTAAATTCGTCAAATTTTTGTTCATGGGTAGAATGCGTTTCACGCAGTTTTGCATCCTGTTTACGGAAAAGATCGCGAGCCTGCGCCAGATCTTTTTGGGCTAGACGCCAATGATAACCATACCAATCCCGCAAGAGGACTTGCAGATCGGCCTGTACCTGGCCATATTCCTGTGATCGTTTTGCCTGCCGCCCCAATCGGCGGATCAATGGTGAGAGCTCGGTCATCACATCGAGAACACGTTCCAGGTTTCGCTCTGTTTTTTCTATGCGACGCAGGGCCTCTTCGCGACGCCCCCGATAGAGACCGATCCCGGCTGCTTCTTCAAAGAGACGCCGACGATCATCTGCCTTGAGCGCAAGGGAGGCATCCACCAAACCCTGTCCAAGAATCGTATAAGTGCGCTCACTAAGACCTGACTGGGAAAGCAGTTCATTGACATCCTTCAATCGAACGCGTTGACCGTTTAACAGATATTCATTTCCGCTATCCCGGTAGGCACGGCGGGCCAGTGCAACTTCCGAAAAGTCGACAGGCAGCCAGTTATCGGCATTATCAAAGGTGATCGTGGCAATCGCCATCCCTGAGCGAGTACGCTGATCAGAGCCGGAGAAGATCATATCTTCGGTTTTTTTCGCGCGCATCAGGCTATTGGATTGTTCTCCCAAAACCCAACGCAGCGCATCGGCAATATTTGATTTGCCAGAACCATTGGGTCCGACAATTGCGGTAATTCCTTCAGCAAATTCAAAGGAGGTTTTTCCCGCGAATGTTTTATATCCTTGAAGATCGAGTGCTTTTAGTCGTAGAGGCATGGTTTATATGTTTGAAAGTTGGCAAGTTTGAAAGTCTAAAGTCTGAAGTCTAAACTCTAAAGGCTGATGTCTATAATATTCCCAGCATTTTCAAAGTCGATTTGGCAGCATATTGGGCAGCGACACTTTTGCTCTGCCCGCTTCCCTTCCCATAGATTTTTCCATCAATATGAGCTTCGACTTCAAATATTTTAGCGTGATCTGGACCCCTGTCAGAAATGGTTTCATAGTGCGGCACACCCATTTTTTGTGATTGCGTCCATTCCTGCAGACGGCTTTTTGCATCGTTAAGGGTCGTCCCGTTGACAATCTCACCACCAGATGCATCCAGTATAGGGATGAAGAATTCCTTCACGGCACTAAAACCCTCTTTCTCGTAGATAGCACCGATCAGGGCTTCAAAGGTTGCGCAGAGCAAAGCCGGACGGTCCGCTCCGCCTGTTCGTTGCTCGCCTCTCCCCAGCCGCATGGCCCGCCCAAGATCAATTTGGCGGGCGAATTCTGCCAATTGTTCAGTTCGTACCAAAGCAGAGCGCGCTTTTGTCAATTCCCCCTCACGCATTTCAGGGCAATGTTCATAAAGCCAGGCACCGACGACAAAATCCAGTACGGCGTCACCTAAAAACTCGAGACGCTCATTATCATCAAGCACATCGCTGTTTTCATTGAGATAGGATGTATGTGTTAGCGCGCGGGTGAGCAGATAAGGATCATCGAGAAAAGGCAACGAGAGCCGTTGTGCCAACTCGACAGGGGATTCGACCCCATTGGGTTGAGACATAAAACCTCCCGGAACTCAGGGAGCGCCAACCACCCAAGCGGGTCAGTAGCTCGCGTTCCATCAGTTCCTATATAAATTTAAGTGACCCGATTTTATCCTGATTTACTGCGTGTGGCTACCCCCCGATTCTCCTTGAAAACAGTTAATAACGTCAGGATCAAATTTACACAAAACCAAAAAAGACAGTAAAATGGTGGCAATCTTAAATCCGGAGGGATCGTGGAAACATCAACGCGCTTTTTACATGCTATTGAAATGGGGGTTGGTGCCTGGGCCTGGGGAGACCGCATCATTTGGAATTACGGGGGCAGCTACGCCGACAAAGAGGTGCGAGGCGCTTTTGATCTCTCACTTGAAAAAGGTATCCGTCTCATTGATACTGCCGAGGTCTACGGACGCGGTCGTTCTGAACGGCTGATCGGTGAATTTCTCAAAGATACCGAAGTTCCTGTCCTGCTCGCCACAAAATTTATGCCATTCCCATGGAGGCTCCTCAAAAGCAGTCTGCTGCGTGCCCTGCGCCACAGCCTTGAACGCCTGGATGTCGAATCCGTTGATCTCTATCAAATCCATTTTCCGATGCCACCCATCTCTATTGAAACCTGGATGAACGAACTTGCCACAGCTGTCAAAGAGGGGTTAACCCGTACTGTCGGTGTTTCCAATTACAACCAGAGCCAAATGCTCCAGGCTTATTCTGCGCTGGCACGGCATGAGATTCCGCTTGCCTCGAATCAGGTGGAATATCACCTCCTGGATCGGCGTATTGAAAAAAGCGGATTGCTCGCTCGCTGCCATGAGTTGGATATCCGGCTGATTGCGTATTCGCCCCTGGCGATGGGCTTGCTGACCGGCAAATATTCAGTTGATTCGCCCCCACCAGGCACGCGCGGACGGCGCTACTCACGCATCCTGCCAAACCTCCCGCCGCTGCTAAAAATAATGACACAAATCGGCCAGGATCAGGGCGGCAAGACAAATGCCCAGATCGCGTTGAATTGGCTTATTTGCAAAAAGACAATGCCCATCCCCGGCGCTAAGAATGCCAAACAAGCCGAACAGAATGCCGGCGCCCTGGGCTGGCGGCTGACAGATGACCAAGTAGCCGCGTTGGATGAAGCCAGCGAAGAATTTACGAAGGAATAGCCCCCACCCAGCCTCCCCCAAATTCTAAGAGCAGAATTTAGGGGAGGAGAAAAGGTATGATATGCAAATCCACAACATTGAGGGCGCACCCGAAGCGATCGGCCCTTATTCCCATGCCATTCAAAGCGGAAACCTCGTCTTTTGCTCCGGTCAAACACCAGTTGACCCCGCGACCATGAAAATTGTCGGCACAACCATCGAGGAGCAGACTGAGAGGGCATTGCAGAATCTCTCCATCGTTTTGGAAGGTCTTGGCCTTTCCCTGCAAAACGTGGTGAAGACCACCGTCTTCCTGAAAGATATGAATGACTTTCAGGGCATGAATGGGGTTTATGCCAGGATCTTCGATGGACACAGACCCGCCCGCTCGACGATTGCGATCCGCCAAAACCCGCTGGATGCATTGATCGAGATTGAGTGTATTGCCGAAATAGAGTAACCCTATCAGAAAGGGCAAGCCATGAAACTGATCTCATTTGATTTGGAAATCTCAAAAATCCTGCCAGAATTCTCCGGGAATTTATTTGAACACGCCCCACTGGGAATCAGTTGTGCCGCAGTCGCTCACGATGAGGTCGAATTTTGGCAGGGGGTTCCACAATTATCAAAAGAAGATTCTCAAATTTTGGTGAAGGAATTGATGGCTTTCGCATCTGATGGTTATACCTTTGTCACCTGGAACGGATGCGGCTTTGATTTCAGAGTATTAGCCCAGGAAAGCGGGATGTTCGAAGAATGCGGTGATTTGGCCTTGAATCATATTGATCTGATGCTCCTGGTAACATTTACAAAGGGCTGGTTTTTGGGGCTCGATAAAGCTTTACAAGGTGCGAATATATCCGGCAAAGTACACGAAGTTACCCTTGCAAATGGAGAAATTCTCGCCAACATGGATGGTGGAATGGCGCCCAATTTATGGGCAAAGGAAGAATATGACGCGGTCCTGACCTATCTCCGCGGCGATGTTGAGCAAACCCTGGCACTGGCAAGGCTTGTTCAGGAATCAAAAAGCATCCGCTGGACAAGTGGACGCGGGAAACCACAATCCGCTTCTGTGCCAAGGTTGATGACTGTAAAAGAATGTTTCGATATCCCGGAACCAGATACCTCCTGGATGTCAAATCCTCCTCAGCGAAAGAATTTCGTCAGCTGGATCCCTGATTGGGAGGAAAAGATTTAGTGAGTAAAACATCCCGCAGGTTCCTATGATCCGAGATCGTCGAAATACACAAATCAGCGGGACGCTCTTAACCAATTTATCCTCCCACATCTACAACCCTGTGCTATAATTCCGCTCGTTATGATAATTACCAAAAACACCAATAATAATAACGACAATGATAATTCGACCAACTGGCGTTGGGACGGGCGATAACACTTGCCCAGGTAACGAATTCATTTTCGGAACACCCTTCGCCCAAAGCTGAGAAAGCCAAGGGCGATTTCTTTTATACAGGATTAAATTCACCACGAAGGCACGAAGAGCACAAAGTTTTCTCCGTGTCCACAAAGAATATCTTTGTGCCCTTTGTGTCTCTGT